>JAUWMK010000162.1 GCA_030613185.1 Promethearchaeum sp. | reverse complement strand
CTGGAACGTATCATTAAAGATTATGACAAATTGAAGTTAAATGATAAAAATTTAGAACGTAATATTGAAATTGTTAAAGAAGAAATAATAGAAGCAGCAAAAGCAAAGAAAATTTGTGATGAAACTAAAAAAGATTTTACGAAATATAAGGAATATTTTAAAAAAGAGAAGAAATTGCAAGAAGAAAGCAAAAAACTTCAAAATAACATAGAAAAAAGAAATAAATTGATTCAAACTCAGGGAAAATTGGAAGCAAGTTTACACATTATATCAGAGCAAATAGAAGATGTAAATAAAAAAAGTGGTATTTTGCCTGAATTAGAAGAAAAATTTCTAAAATATAAAACAATTGAGAAAAAAATTCAAAATCTAGCAAATATACTTGGATCCATTACAAACATGCAAGAAAACTTAACAAAAATAAACCAAACCAATAAAGTTCTTGAAAAAACAATAGAGAAATATCAGAAATCATTAACAATTTTACCAGATCTTGAAAAAAAAAATATATTAATTGAACCATTAAATCAGAAAATTATAAAACTCAACCAGAAAATTGCTATTTCAAAAGAAGAAATAAAGAGATTAAAACAAAATAAGAAAGACTCTAAAGGTGGAATTTGCCCTTTTTTACGTGAGAAATGCAAAAATATTGAAGGAAATTCTCTAGAAGATTATTTTCAAGAAAAATCTGATGAAGAACAAAAAAAACTCATAGAATCCGATAAGAGTTTAATAATTCTTCAAGAACAAATGGGTAAATTGAGAAAAGATGAAGAAAAATTTAATAATTTGAAGGATTCCAAAATTGAGTTAAAAGAACTACAAAAGCAAGTTAAAAAAAATTATGAAGAAATTAAAGAATTAAAAACAAAAACGATTGGGAAAGAGAAGTTGAAAAATAAAGAGGAAGAACTTCAAAATGAACAAAAACTTCTCGAAAATGATGTAAAACAATATAGCATTATAAAAGAGAAAATCACGAAAGATTTACCAAAATTAAATCAAAATAAAGGGAACTTTGAAAAAGAGATTCTACATCTAAAAATTAAAATTGATCCTATTAGTAAAGAAATAGCGAATCTTGAGGGGATTCCAGAGGAACTTACTCAAATCCAGCAAAAAATGAATGCCTCAGGAAATAATTATAATTTATACCAAGAAAATGTTAATTCTATGAAAAAATTATCTAAATATAACCAAGATCTTAATGATTTAAGCAAAAAAATACAAAATATTAAGAAAGAATTGAGAAACAAAGAACAAGCACAGCAAAATTTAGAAAAACAATTCGATAAATCACAATTTGTAAGAATAGAAAAAGAAAAAAACGCACTTAATGAAAAATCAATTGAATTACGAGAAGAAATTAAAAATAAAGAAGAGAATTTATCAAAGATTATAAAAAAACTGAAAAATTTAGCCGAAATAGAAAAATTACTAATGGAAAAAAACCACGATTGGGGAGAGTTAAAAAAGATCAATGATTTCAGCGAAAAAATCAGAATATGGTTCAAAGAAGCACAATCAAAAATTACTGAAGCTCTCATGGCCCGAATCAATAATACAGCATCAGAATTATTTAGAAAGATTACAGGTGATGAAGTAGTTCAGCTAAAATGGCAAAAAGATTATGATATTCACGTAATTACTTCACAAAATCCCCTCAGAATATTCTCACAGTTATCTGGAGGCGAGCAGATGAGTGCTGCCTTGGCTGTCCGATTAGCAGTACTAAAAGTTCTAACAAAAATTGATTTTGCGTTTTTCGATGAACCCACAACAAATTTAGATGCAGAAAACAGAAAAAATCTTGCAAGTTGTATTCAAAACATTCGTGGATTTAAACAACTATTTGTTATCTCACATGATGATACATTTGAAGAGAATGCTGATTATTCTATTCATTTCTCAAAAAATAATTATGATGAAACTATAATAACTTCCTAACTATTGGAAATTAAATACATAAAGCTAGATAGTATTATAAGTATCTAATGATTTTTTTATCAAAATGGAAGATCAAGTTATTTTGCAAATTAGTGACTTCTACAAATTTTTTTTTGTAAATCCGGGATTGATTTTTGGATATTTGAACGATTTTTTTGAAAAAAAATATAATTCGATGCAGTATATTGAAGAGATCGAAAATGGATTTCTATTTGTGTTCAAAGATTTTGAATCATTTAAATTTAGAGCAAAACCCTTAATAAAATCAGATCTCATAGAAATTAAAGGCAATAATAACGATCAAAGCAATTTTTTCCAGAAATTTTTTATTCCCAAAGAGAAATTTCCAAAAGAGGGCGTTAAACTGGAGATTAAGATTATTTCAGGAGATAAATTAAAAATAATTCCGTTACTCAAGAATTTTATTCATTCAGTAAGCAAAAATATTAAAATTGAGATAGATGAGGAACAGAATTTATATTTTAAAATTCAGAATTTCGACGATATTAAGAAATATGCTAATTCATTGATGAATAGATTTTATAAAACAAAAATTTAAGAGCAGAAAATTTATTGTGTTTAAAAAAATGAATAAATGAAGCTCGATCCAAACACCGAAGGTAGATAGTAATTTAAGTATTTAATGATATTTTTTATAAGATGGAAGGTCAAGTTATTTTAGAAATTAGTGACTTCTTCAAATTTTTTTTTATAAATCCTAAATTAATTTTTGGTTATTTGAATGATGTTTTTGAAAAAAAATATAATTCGATGATATATATTGAAGAGATCGAAAATGGATTTCTATTTGTATTCAAAGATTTTGAATCATTGAAAATTAGAGCAAAACCCTTAATAAAATCAGATTTTAAAGAAATAAAAAGCGATAATACCAGTGAAAGTAGTTTCTTCAAGAAATTTTTTATTCCAAAAGAAAAATTCCCAGAAGAGGGCGTTAAACTATATGTTAAGATCATTTCAGGAGACAACTCAAAAATTATTCCATTAATTAAGAATTTTATTCATTCAATTAACCAAAACGTTAAAATTGAGATAGATGATGAGCAAAATTTATTTTTTAAAATCCAAGATTTCGATGATATTAAGAGATATGCTAATTCATTGATGAATAGATATTATAAAACATAGATAAAAGTAAGGAAAATTATAGTGCTTGATAATATGGATAATAGAATCGTATTGAAAATAAATTTCTCAATAGATATTCTTAATAATAATATAAAGAAATATTCAGGTTATTTTAACGAATTAAATAAAAAATTTAGTGAAGGAAAAATTTATTTAGAGTTAATTCAGGATGGATTTTTAATGATTTTCCAAGATGAGGTTACTTTTAAAGACTATCACAATTTTCCCAAAGAAATTGAAAAAGATTTAAGTCTAATGGATTATGATGATAAATCATTTCTATTTGATAAAAAGTTCCCAAAATCATTATTTCCTAAAAAGGGAATTTTACTTAATTCTGAAAGCTATTCAGGAAATCATGATATTCTAATTCCCATTGTAAAGAAATTTTATAAAAAAATGCACCCAGATATTCAACTTATCCAGAAATCGGATAAATTAGTTCAAATTCTTTTTAAAAATTTTGATGCTCTTAAAGCTTTTACAAATTTTTTGTATTGGAAAATATATTCCTTGAAAAATAAAAGAAATTAAAACTCAATTCAAAAAATTTAACCAATATTATTAATTTTATTTCTTCAGAGATACTATGGAACTATTTATGGAAATCAAGAACGGTCGAGCGCAAATTAATATTGGAAAGAATGGGATAACACCAACTTTTCTGGAACATCTCAAAATTATTTTAAAAAAAGAGAGAATTGTGAAGATTAAGATTTTAAAAGAAATTTCATCTGAGCAAGGTAATGAAACCCTTATTAATAAAATTATTGAAGATTTGAATGTTTATGTTCTGGATTCCCGAGGAAACACTTTTATCATATCAAAAAGGAAATTTACTGGTATCCATCTTCCAAAAAAATATTTATTATTAAAAAATACAATCCATCCTCCTTCAGAAAAGAAAAAGAAAGAAATTGTAACTATAGAACCAGAACAAATCGTGAATAATAATGAAATTTCCGAACCAGATTACATTGATTACGATAATGAAGAATTGGTTACAGAAATTGATAAACAAAGTGATGTACTCTATGGTTCCGCTTCAGAATCCATAGAAAACGAAAATAGTCAAAGAATTAAAACTACAAAAAGAAAATCTTTTTCTAAATATAAAGGTAATTCTAAATTTAAAAAGCGGTCCAAAAAACAATCCAAAAATAAACGTAAAATTAAGAAAAGTAATAAGAAAAAAAAGAAATAAACGCTAATAGATGATAGAAAATGCCTCGAGGGAATCAAAAAAAAGAACCTCATAAAAATAATAGGAGAAAACGCTATAAAAAACGCCATTTTTTAATGCAAAAATTAGCTCGAGGTAGAATTGAAGAACTTATAGAGTTTGCTAAGCAAACACATTCTGAAGATCCAAAATTAGCAAATCGCTATGTCACCATTGCCCGTAATATTGCTATGGGAACCAAAGTGGCAATCCCTGCTTCTTTAAAGCGATATATTTGCCATAATTGCAAAGAATTATTGGTTCCTGGAAAAAATATGCGATTTCGAATAAATAATAAGAAAAATTATGGTACTTATGTATCAATTACTTGTCTATCTTGTGGTCATATTACCCGTTATATCATAAAAGGACGTGCAAAAAGAGATAAAGAGGTCAAGAATGATGAACAATCAAAAAATGCATATAATTCTAACTGAAGTTGCTTTAGAATTGATTCCAAAATCGTTAACAAAGGAACCAAGTGCTATAAAGAATGTTAAAAAATTCGGCCGTGCAGGAGAAATTCTTGATACTTCTTTACATCATTCGATCATACATACCTTAAAAAATTCCAAAAAGCGAGGAAGACCAGACATCCTTCATCATTTTCTCCTTGATACCCTTGGGAGTCCTGCCAATTTGAATGGATATTTAGAAATTTATTTTCAATGCTCATCAGGTTTTTACAAAGTTAGCTCAGAAATGAAATGTCCAAGGGATTATATCAGATTTAAAGGATTAATGTATCAGCTAATTAGAAAGGGGCATGTTCCTCCAAAACAACAGCCTTACCTTATATCAAGAATGGATTTAGATCTAAAGGATTGGACAAAAAATAATTTTACAGATAAAAATACATTTCTTTTTTCAGTAAATGGCAAAGCAGCATCTTTAGAAAAAATCACTTCCAAATTCTTTAATGCTTCAAACGAATGCGCAGTTTTAATTGGGGGATTTCAAAAAGGACATTTTTCAGATTATGTTTCTAAAATTCCAAGTCAAAACTTTGCATTATCAGATAGAGGATATGATAGTTGGATAGTAACTAATAGAATTTTAGCAAAATTTGAGCAAGATTTGAATTTAATTTAACTCAATTTTTTTTTTATTAATTATATTAGGTATGTTGTTTTATTTTATTTTTAAAAACCCAAATTTTTATTTTTAGAAGATTCTCAATTAGAAATAGATGAATTTTATGGTCGATATTTTAAAAAAAGAATTGAAAATGGATTTTGATACTGCTGTAAAAAGAGTTGAAAAAATTGTTTCTGAAGAAGGTTTCAACGTTATGTTGATTAAACCAATAGATGAGATTTTTAAAAAGAAATTAGGGATAAAAAACTACCCAAGATATACTACAATTCTTGCATGTGGACCAGAGTTTGCAAAAGCTGCATTAGATGTATCCAAAGATGTTGGGTTACTATTTCCATGTAGTTTTGTTGTGTATGAGGAAGGAGATAAAATATTTGTAGCACATACATCAATTATGAAAATCGCGCCCAAAATTGGTTTGGCATCATATGAAGATATGAAACCAGTAATTGAAATGACAGGAAAAGCAGTACATGCTGCATGGAATAGATTGTAAAAATATTCTTAATAGGATGAAATATTATGTCAAATTTTTATTTTAAGCAAATAAATTCAGAGCACACTTGTAAAGCGTACTTATTCGGTCCCGAGAACAGTAAAAATGTAGCAATTGTGGACCCTGAACTAGAACATATTGATAAATATCTGGATCTATTAAAGAAAGAAAATTTCAGACTAAAATATATCATAGATACCCACACACATGCTGACCATTTATCAGGAGCAGCAGCATTAAAAAACTCGACGAACGCAGAACTTATTATGAACAATAAAGCACCTGCTAAATGTGTATCAATGCGCGTTTCCGATGGAGATGAAATGGATTTTGAAGGTTTAAAAGTTAAATTTTTGGAAACTCCAGGCCATACTAACGATTCAATAAGCATAATTTTACCAGGTAAAATTCTAACAGGTGATGCACTATTTTTAGATGATGGTGGCGCAGGAAGGGATGATTTACCTGGAGGTTCTCCAGAATCACATTGGGAAACTTTACAGAAATTTTTATCCCTCCCAGAAGAATTAATCGTCCATCCCGCTCATGATTACCGAGGAAGAAAACCTTCATCATTAATTCAACAAAAGAAGACAAATCCCTTCCTAAAACCTCGAACCAAAGAAGAGTACATAGATTTTCTCTTAGATTTACAATTAGGTGCTACTGAATGGATGAAAGATGTGTTGAAAGCAAATTATGAATGCACAACTGATCCAAAAGCCGCATGGGTTCCAATTGATTCTCCTTCTTGCGAAGTAATGGGAACACTTCAACCAGGAGTCAAAGAACAGAAGGTGAATACTATCGCGCCAGAAAAATTACAAGAGAAACTTGATAATAAAGATGAATTTGTTTTTATTGACGTAAGGGGAATTTCTGAACTACATGGAAAATTAGGAAAAGTTGATGGAGCGATAAACATTCCATTGACTTCAATTATGAACGATATAGGTCAAGTAAATAAGTTTATGAACAAAGAAGTCATTGCTATTTGTGGTTCCGGCAAACGCTCAATAATCGCGGCGAAAATGCTAAAGAAATCTGGTTTTAAAAATCCTCTTTATGTTGAAGGAGGTATTAAAGCGTGGAGAAAAATTAAATAACCTTATTTTTTACAATATTTTTAACTACATAATGAACGATAAGCCAATTACAGCAATTTTAATCGGAGCGGGTTTGAGAGGTAGAGTCATATATGGATCCTATGGGTTAAAATACCCAGATCGCTTGAAATTTATTGCAGTTGCAGAACCGGATTCTAGTAAAAGGAAATTGTTCCAAAAAGAGCATAATATTTCCAATTCTAACGTTTTCAATTCGTGGCAAGAAATTTTAGATCCAGCTGTAGGAAAAATTGCAGATACTGCATTTGTTTGCACCCAGGATAGAATGCATTACCAACCAGCAATAAACGCTCTTGAGTTGGGATACAATCTTCTATTAGAAAAACCAATTTCACCAAGCTTTGAAGAATGTAATCATATATCAAAATTAGCACAAGAAAAAAAAAGAATCGTTCAAGTATGTCATGTACTAAGATTTACTGAATTTTTTAAAAAATTAAAAGAGATTATAGATTCTGGTGCTATTGGTGATATTATTGACTATGATCACTCAGAAAATGTTGTATATTGGCATTTTGGGCATTCTTTTGTAAGAGGTCAATACAAAAGAAAAGATGAATCTTCACCGCTTATTCTTGCAAAAAGTTGTCATGATCTGGATATAATGTATTGGTTAATTGGGGAAAAACCCTTAACAGTTCAATCCAAAGGATTTTTATCATTTTTCCGTCCGGAAAACGCACCTAAAAATGCCCCAGAAAGATGTACGGATGGATGCCCCCATGAAAAAACTTGCCCATGGTACGCCCCCCGACTATATATATCCGGAGAACCCCTAATTAGAATGGGATTTAATGCAAATTCACGATTTTTAAGATTGTTTTCATCAATGATTATTAATCACAGAAAAATAATGATATTTTTAAGTAAATTCATTAAAAAACTAGATCAATTTTTAAATTGGAAAGAATTCCCTGCAAATTTTATTACAACCGACCTGACATATGAAGGAAAAATGAAAGCTCTTAGAGAAGGCCCGTTTGGAAAGTGTATTTTTAAGACAGGCAACGATGTTGTTGATCACCAAATTGCTACTTATACTTTTCCAAATGGGGTTATAGGAACTCTAAGAATTACGGGCTTAAGCGATTTAGAAGGTAGAGAATTTAGAATATTTGGAACAAAAGGAGTAATTAGAGCATATTTTCGGTCAATTGAAAAAGAAATTAAAATCACTGATTTTCTAACCAATCAAACAAGAGTTGTGTTTAAAAAAGGTTTGTCAACCGGAGGACACGGCGGAGGAGATTTCGGACTTTTAGATTCTTTTGTTAAAGTAATCAAAGGTGAATTAACGCCAGAACAAGCAGGAACAACAAATATTCAAGGTGCAATAGAATCACATATAATGGCTTTTATAGGTGAAGAAGCGCGAATCAGCGGAAAAACTTTGAAAATTAATGAGCATCTGATTTAATCGGAATAATTATCTCAACTTTTTGATAAGTTCAAAACTATTCATGAATATATAAAAATAAAGGTATAAAAAAAAATTTAAAAACAATAAAATAGATAAGATCATATATTTGTGAAAAAAGTTCCTAAAAATCTTAAAAATTGGGAGATTTTTAAAAGAAAATCGAACTGAATGATAATGAAGAATGTAGAAAAATTAATATCACTTGAAGAAGATGAAAAAATTTTAGGAATTTTTGAAACTGAAGATAATTTATTCCCTTCATTTGATATTAACTCTCTTGATCAAGAATATCACAAAATCGAAGACCTTCCAAAATCTTTTTTTACTATTACAGGAAAAACCATATCTTTTGTTGAAACCCATATCTTTACAAATAAACGATATATTACTGTGGGAATAAATTTTTGGCAACTGTATGACTCCAATTGTAAGAAAAACCTAGATAAAATAAAAATTGAGAATTTTATTTTAAGCATTAGAAGAGAATACCTGCAAACAATTAAATTTGAATTAAATAGATTTGAAAATTCGATTATTCTTAGTGGAATGGTTAAATTAAACAGTGATTCGAGGGAAAAATATGAAATATTAAAAAAATTCCTGGTTGAACAATGGAATTTTCTACAATCTAATATTGATTTAAAAGAAAATCAAGTTATTTCTGAAAAAGCGAAACTTATTCATATTTTTTGTTTATGCGAAATTATTGCAGCTTTAATTATAGTTTTTGCCAATATTTTATACCTAATTTATTTAGAAGATTTATTTTTACTTCATTTAATTATTGTCATTTTCTATAGCATATGGATCATTCTCTCGATAATTGAAAAACTATCATTACGATCTAAACGACAAATTTATAAGTACTTGATATCTTCGCAAGTTAGATTTTTCTTATACCTTAAATCTTTGATGTTCTCCGGTTTAATAACGATTTCAATTACAATGTAATGTATATTATATAAAAGGTGAAAAAACGACGAATCAAGAAAATTGTTTGAAAAAGAAAAAAAAAAAAAAGTATTTTTATCTACAAACCTTATTTGTTATATTTCTAATTATTTTTTATATTGGGGTTGAGCCATTCAATTCAAATACAAATGTTAATTCAACTAATATTGTTAAATTTAAACATTCGACTGAATTTGAGGCATTTCCAAAAAAAAATAGTCCAATTCTTCCAGTTCAACCCATTTTACATCCAATTATCACTCCCGATTACGACACTCCATATGTTGTTTCTTTGAGTTGGGATCAATTAATTAACGCAACATCTATTCAAATTTTTAGATCTACAACAAAAAATTATTCTGCAGCTGTTCAAATAGGTTATAATTATGCCTATAATATGATCTCTCACATAGATTCAGAAGATACATATGATGGAAAGATATTGGGAAATACTTATTATTACTTTATCAAAGCTTTTAATGAAGATGGATTTATCAATTCAAATTGGCAAAATGTTACCTTACCTCAAGTGTTATTTAATCAACCTCTAGAAATAAAATTAAGTGATATAATATTCACAGTAAAAAGTCTGGCCAAAATAAATGAATTAATGGTATATTATAAGGTAGGG
>JAUWMK010000077.1 GCA_030613185.1 Promethearchaeum sp. | reverse complement strand
TAATCTAAATGCTAAATCTAATCTTAATGGAGTGATTTCTTTTAAAACTGCTTTCTTGGCAAATTCTGCAACAGATATACCATGTGAACGTGCAATTGTTGTTAATATTTCTTTTTCATCTTTTAATAATCGAAAATTTATTTGTTCCATCATTGATAAAATATAAAAGTATATATAAAAAACTTGCTATAAAAAATATAAATCGAGAAAATTAAATATAGAAGAGAAATTCAAAGAGAAAAAATTAAAGATGATTAAATTTCAGGAATATCTTCGAATTTTGTTTTATTATGTAAAAGGTTTGTTGCTAACTGAACAAGTTCATCAATTTTTACCCGTTTCTGAGACATGTCTTCAATATTTCGAATAGTAACAGTATTATCCTCCATACTTTGATGGTCTATCGTGAATGCATATCTAACACCGATTTCTTCGGTTCGGCGGTAGCGCTTTCCAATCGACCCAGCCACATCATATAATGCGCTTATATCGTTTTCTATTAAGTCTTCATAAATTTTACGCCCAATGCTTTGGAGTTCTTTTGGTTTTTTCATAAGTGGGAAAACTGCAAATGGAACAGGAGTAATTTGGATGTGCAGATCAAGCAGATTTCGTTCTTTTTCAAATTTAAATGCTTGTTCTAGGGCAAAAAAGAACAATCTACCAACACCAAAGGCAATTTCTAAGACGTGCGGAATTATTTTTTCTCCTTTTTTCAGACCGGGAACAAAAAGCTGTTTTTTCTTTGAATGTTTTTGATGGCGGGTCAAATCGTAATCTCCTCGATCATGGATACCACAGCATTCAACCCAGCCGTAGATTTTTGATTTTATTTCTAAATCCCAAGCATCATGGGCATAATGAGCTTTTTCATCATCTTTATGCTGTCTTAAACGAATATTTTTCTCAGGAATGTTTAAACCTTTAACAAGATCGTATGCTAAATATAACAACCATGCGTAAGCAGGTTTTTGAATAATTTCATCTTCTAATGCTTTTTTTAGTGAGATTTTAACACTTTTTTTATTATTGTTCTCTTGTGCTTTAGCAGACCACATTTTGATTTTATAATTCTTCTTTTCTTCATATGGTTCAAAATTTAACTCTTGATCGGGGCGGATGAATATTTGCCCTTCACATTGCTCAAATTCCCGTGTACGGAGCAACATTTTTCTGGGAGAAATCTCATTACGAAATGCGTATCCCATTTGAAATACAAAAATTGGGAGGTTGGTTCTATTAAAATTATATAAACGCGGAAAGGTCAAGTATGTTGTAGTTGCTGTTTCAGGACGTAAAATATATTCGGATGATGGAAATCCTAACTGTGAAGTCACCATTAAATTCTGTTTAGCGACTTTACCCAGTTCTCCATCACAATCGGGGCATCTTATCTTTTCTTTTTCTATAAATTCTTGTAATTCATTCAAATTTATCTCTGATAGATCATAATCCATCTGTTCGAGCATTGTGTCTACTCTGAATAGATTATTGCAATCCTTGTTCTCACATTGAATTATATAATCGAAAAATCGCTCCACATGCCCAGAAGCTTTCCAAACGATTTCAGGACTGATAAGAGGACATTGAACTTCCCAGAAATTATGCTTGCGAAATAATTTTCGAATATAATTTTCAAGATTGTTCTTCATAAGTTTCCCAAGCGGTCCATATTCATAAGATCCTTTGATAGGATTATAAATTTCTGGCGAAGGCCCCCAAATAAATCCACGGTGCGACATTAACATTAAAATTTTAGAAGATTCATCATCATTTGTCATAGCAATCAACAATAAAGTTACAGAAATTGTAAAAGATTAAGATTCAAAATTTTGCATTTTTCTTTAATTTTACTTTAATTGGTTATGATAGGAGGTTCAATTGTAATTTTTTAGATTTAAAACATGCATCCTTAGGTTTTTTGGTAACTTCTTAGAAATTTTTTCATCAGCTGTAATCAATTGCGTGTTAAATTTCTCTGCTAATGCAATGTAAGATGCATCATATATAGAAATGTCATGATTAATTGCAATTTCAAGCATTTTCTCCCGAACCTCATCTTTAATCACCATAGCATTAAATCCATAATTTTCTATTGATTCTCCTACTAAATTTAATTCGTCTAATCTAAACAATTTGCTATATTTTAACGCATTGAGAACTTCATAGTAAAGTAATGAAGGGATAATTATGTTAATTTTTTCGTTGATAAACTGTTCCTTTATTATTTCGGCTTTATCAGAATCGTTTTCATCTATGAACCACTTTACAATTACACTAGCATCAAGTACAATATTTTTTGCCATGATTTCCTAATATCCTTTAAAATATTTTTAATAAAAGAAGATTATATCTAATGTCGCTCATTTCGAAATTTACGAATAATTTCAGTGCTATCATAATGATCTGAAGCTTTTTTTCGAATTTTTTCATTAATTAAAACCGCACGAGCCACGTTCTTTTTTTGCTCATTTTGAAGCGTTTTTGCAATTGCTTGGCGAACAATTTCACTCCAATTGATATGTTTATTAGATTCCATCAATTTTTTTAACTTTGAATCAATTCTAACACTAATCGAACTCATATTATATTCAATATATACAAGTAATACATATATAAATGTCTATGCAAAAAGGTATTTTGTAAAATACAAAGTAATTAATCTAATTAAAGAGTGGTGGGGCAGGAATGATTCGAAATCTAAATAAATCAAATTTATAAATTAGATGTTCCTAATTTAACATAAAATTATATATACCATTTCTCTTAAAAAGAAGTGATAGTTATGAAAATCTTATTTTATGGTGCCGGAGTAATTGGAAGTCTATATGCATCAGAACTCTTCTCATATAAGGATATAATTAAAGAATGCATAAATGATGAAGAAGATAAATATCAAATTGAGGATAAAACCCTGGTTGAAATTACTATTCTAGCTCGTGGAAAACGTTTAGAAGGCATCAAAAAGAATGGAATTATTATTGACCATTATCTACAAAAAAAAGAAACAATAGAAAATGTTCCCGTCATAGAAACTCTGGAAGAAGAAGATGTTTATGATTTTATTTTCGTAATAATGCGTAAAAATCAAGTGTTAGAAATCCTTCCAAATTTACAGCGAAATAAATCAAAAAACATAATATTCTTGGGAAACAATGGCACAGGGATTGATGATTATCAAGATTTAATCAGTAAAGAACGAATAATATTAGGATTTCCATCGGCTGGTGGAAGAAGAGAAGGACCGATAATCAAATCAATACATTCAGAAAAGGGTTCTATAACGCTTGGGGAAATTAATGGTGAAATTACACCGCGTTTATTACTAATAAAAAAAATATTTGAAGCAGCAAATTTCCCCACCATTTTAACAGATAATATCGATGCTTGGTTAAAGTATCACATTGCCCTCGTTAGCCCTTTAGCAAACGGAATATATTATGCAGATGGTGATAATTATCGCTTAGCTAAAGATAGGGAGGGGATTAAACTCGTAATACGAGCAATTAAGGAAGGTTTTACGGTCCTAAAAAATCTAAATATTCCCATTTGTCCTGATTATGTAAAGAAATTAGAGAGATATCCAAGATTTCTTCAAAGATTCTTTTTAAAAAAAATTCTTGGCTCAGAAAAAGGAGAATTGGCTCTTCGAGACCATGCAATGGCAGCTATTGATGAAATGAGGCAAATTGCCGACGAATTTCAAGAAATTATTAAAAAATCATCAGTTCCAACCCCATCAATAAATAAACTTTACGAATACATTCCTCGTAAATAATATCCAATCAAGCAATATAAGGTCGTTTAAAATATGGCCTCAAATGAAAAGATCCAATAATCTTCCCTTTTTGTAACATGGTTTGTATTTTTAAGAAGAAAATGATATATTCAAACTATGGCGAAATCAAGGGAAGATTCAAAATTTTATCCCATACCAGATAATTTTTATCAATTCCGAATTAGACTTATCACGATATCACACTATATCCTTTTTATAATCTGTATTTTTCTTCTAATTATTGGAATCTTGACTAATGCAACTTATACAATTTTCATGGTTATAATCGTTCTTTATTCAGGGATAATAATTATTCTAAATTTACTTAAAAAATTTGAGTTCTCGGTTTACTTATCTATTTTTGGGTTAAATACGATTATTTTCGTGCAAGGATATTTTCTATCTTCAGCTTATGTGCTAACTACCCTCAGTGTAATTTTAATTTCTACGGCTTTAGTTAAAGATTTTAAGTTTGTAATTATAATTTTTGGGATTGATCTAATTGGAATAACTATTTTATTAGTTCTGAAAAATTTGACAATACAACAAATCATAGATCCGCAATCCGGTATTGCATTGGTAAATAATATCACCGTATTAATCCCAATTTTATTAGTTTCCTTTATAATCGCATTAATTATTTCACAAGTATACATTGAGACAATTAAAAGGCAAAAAAAGCAACATGATCTATTAATAAAGACGCAAAACA
The DNA here is from genome assembly GCA_030613185.1 of Promethearchaeum sp. Classification (GTDB taxonomy): domain Archaea; phylum Asgardarchaeota; class Lokiarchaeia; order Sigyniarchaeales; family Promethearchaeaceae; genus Promethearchaeum. The sequence continues at coordinate 10,185 of JAUWMK010000077.1, read as the reverse complement.
AACTCATTACTCAAGAAAAAATGGAATCTATTCAAGTTCTTGCAGGCGGTATTGCACATGATTTTAACAATCTTTTAACCATTATTATCGGAAATCTCGATTTATTAAAAGGCACCGAATCATTTACTTCCGAAGAACGAGAAGAGGTAGATGAAATCGGTAAGGCCTCCAACCAAGCAAAGATTTTGACAAAACAACTACTTTCTTTCTCAAAGGGAGAAGTTCTTGTTAGAGAAATAATTAATGATCTACCAGAACTCATCCATAAAATTGCAAAATTCTCACTGCATGGTCGGAAATCAATCGTCAAAATTGAAAATAAAATCGAAAATATGTATTCATTTTATGGAGATAGAGGACAAATCGGCCAAATAATCCAGAATTTAGTTTTAAACGCTGATGATGCGATGGTTTCAGGCGGAGAAATCAAAATTATTATTAAAAATATTTATTTGGAGAAAATTAATGAATATCGATTAAATTCGGGTCACTATATTCAAGTTGAAGTTAAAGATACAGGCACAGGAATTCCTAAAGATAAATATTCTCGAATTTTTGATCCGTTTTATACAACTAAACTTAGTGGAAACGGGTTAGGTTTATCTGTTAGCTATACTATCGCCAAACAACATTCAGGATTATTGATATTTGAATCGGAAATCGGTCAAGGAACAACTTTCACCTTGTTTCTCCCGGAATACAATCCAATGAAATAATAGCGATATAAAATAAAAGTGGTGGGGCAGGAATGATTCGAAGGAAAAATTTTTATTTTGGTGAAAAGTGTCGATTATGATTTTAGTGATAAATATTTAGCCGAAAATTATTTTTCTTCAAATTTATATTCCGAAATCTCACTAATGCATATAGATTGGAAAATATCAATTAAAAATTAGAGAAAATGGGGCAGGAACGAGTTGAACATTCGATCACTCGGCCCCCAGCCGAGTATCACTTTGGATATGTTCCCGATTTGAGAATTGGGAAATATTTACCAAGCTAGACTACTGCCCCCGATTTTAAAAGTTTTTAAAAAAAATTATGTAAATATATTAGATGGTGGTTTTTGTTCTTTATTTTTTCCTTTACCTTGGTTGATGATCTCTAAAAGGATGTCTGTAGTTATTATTTTTAAATCTTGTCGAATGGCTTTATGCACTGCGATCTTAATTAGTTTTTCGTGTAGAGCGCGTCCAGACCAACCTTCAGTATTTTTAGATATTTTTTTAAAATTTATATCAACTTCAAAAGGGATTTTCTTACTAAATAGTTCAATCAAAGCAACTCTTTCTTCTTCTGTAGGAATTGGGAACTCAATTTCTTCTTCAAACCTACTTCTTAAACCTGAATCCAAAAGGCCAAGCGTATTAGTGGCACCAATAGTAATTACACCTTCATTGGCTTCTAAGCCATCAAGTTCTGCAAGTAAAGAAGCAGCAACTTCAATGACATCACCCCGAACATTTTGAAAAGCACGGCTTAAACCTACAGAATCAAGCTCATCAATAAATATTATTGCGGGAGCATGAGATTTAGCTTCTTTGTAAAGAGAATGAATTTTTGAAGCACCATCTCCAACATGATTTCCAATAAGTGATGTTCCTTTTTTAGCAAAAAAAGCGCATTTTGCTGAAGAGGCTATTGCTTTAGCAGTAAGAGTTTTTCCTGTACCAGGAGGACCTTGAAAAAGTATATTCTTTGGAGCCCATTCTCCGAAAATTTTTGGATTTTTTAAATATTCCACAATAATTTTTGCTTTTGAAATTGCTTGTTCATTCCCGATTATATCGTCAAAAGAAACTTGTTTGAATTTTGGTTTGCGAACAGGAGGTTGAACAATTACAAATTTAGTTTCAGCCCCAATCCTATGTGCTTTGTTTTTTGGAATTATTTTTTTAATTTTAAAGGCGAAATCTGGGATAATTAGCTGATCGAAAATATAATCATTAATTTTAACAGATAATCCCAACCACTGCTCTGTTGCATATGCTTGAAAAAGATCCGGATCAGATACGCTTACTTGAATTGGATTAGGAACATCAAAAGGTTTGATTGGATATCCAGCAGGTGCCAAAAAAACTTTCTTTATGATATCTTCAGAATGAATAGCATCGATCGAATCTGAAAGATCCAAATCGTCAATATCAATTTCAAGATTTGAAGAAATTTCCTTTTCACCCGTTGGTGATATATGAGAGATTTTTTTAACCAAAAATTTTTTCACTTAATTTCAATATGGTTTTATCGAGTTAAAATTTTTTCAATCTGTGTTATGAATTTTTAATTTTCAATTTTTGCCAGAATGGATTGTATAGTTAATTTTAATTCTTCGTTTATATCTTTGTCATTAAGGTGGTCTTTCAGATAAGTCAAACTTGTGGGTAATTTTCCAAATAAATTAGTTACCAAAGTAATTATTTCTTCATTTTGTTTTTTCAAATTTTCCATAATTTTTTCTACAAGAACTTTTGAATAAGATTGACCGATTCGGAATAAAGCATCTTCAATTAATCTTTTTCTCCCCTTATTGTTTATATAAAGGTTTAACAAAGGTTCAATAGAAGTAGGATTTATTTGTTTGCCGATCCCTCTTAAAGCAATAGTTACAAGTCTATCTTCTTCATCATTTAGCGTTTCTAGTAAAAATGGAAGAGCATCTGGATGATTCAATCTCCCTAACATCCCAACTACACCATAACGAAGAAATTTTGGAGCATTTTCTTCTTTGAATGATGATATTAAATCAGGTGCGACATCATTTCCAAGCATATCAAGATGAGATCTAACTTCTTTTCTTATTTCTTCATCAGAATCCCCTAAACCTTTAACAAGAGCAGGTGTTGCTTTTGGGTCCCTTAATTTTATAAGTCCTCTGATAGCCCAGAATCTGATGAATCTATAATCGTCATCTAGTGATTTAGCAAATGTATCTAATATTTTAATATCTCTGTATCTGGATAATAGTGTAATACAAGCCCTACGTATTTCTCGATCATTAGTTTTATCGTTGGCTAATTCTATTAACAAATCCATTAAAGATTTATTTTTTTGCCCTCTTCCAAGAGAATTTATTGCAGTAACACGAAGTTGGCTATCCCATACTTTTGATCCTGCAATTTCAGTTAATTTATTTTTTGCAAGCGGATCTTTAATTTTTCCAAGTTCATTGATTGCATCATTCTGAATCCGAAATTTACGGGATGATAGTTTTTTTAATTCTTGGTTGAGTTTTGATTCTTTTTTTGGTAGAATTTCTTGGGTTTGGTCTGAACTTGAATTTGATTCGGGATCTGTCATAACTGTAACACCTCAATGTTAATATAAAATTGAAAACTAGATTCTAAAATACAGCAATTCTAAAAAAATTTTCATATACTTTCATATTTTTATTTTCATTAAAATTTGAATGGACGATTTATATATAATTTAAAAAATTGTCAGACTCATAAATTCAAAAACGTGACAAGATAAATGTTAATTAATTATTCTGTTATTAATCAAACGACAAAAATAATTAAATAACGGAAAAAATTCGACACATTGAAGAACCTATATTTTAAATTGGAAAATGGTGATAAAAAAATGGTAATTGAATCAGATTCGCTTCCCGCAAACCCAACTAGTGATTTTGAAGAATTTTTCAAAGAATTTGAAGATTCTCCAAATGTATTTAAATATAGGCAAAAAATTAGTGAAGCATATTCAAAATCTGAGAATTTTATCACGATATTATTTGAAGATATTTTAAATTTCAAACCAATGTTAGCTAATTATTTGAAAAATCATCCAGAACAAGCATTACGCGACGCTGTAGATGCTTTCAAAAATATAATCAGAATTGATGCAGGAGGTCTTTTCAATCCAAATGAAGAATATTGGGTTCGAATATCAACTACCAACAATTCTAATGATGTCCATTTAAGAGGAATTCGATCTGTTCATATTGATAAATTAATTTACGTAAAGGGAATAATTATTCGTGCTTCAGATGTCCGTCCTCAGATAACTCAAGCGGTTTTTGAATGTCCTCTTTGTGGAAATATCATGCAAGAAGAACAAGCAACCAAAAAATTAAACCCACCAAACCTGTGCAGTAATCCTAATTGTAAAAATAATCGCAATTTTCGCGTAATTACTGATGAATCGGAATTTATTGATTATCAGCTAATAACCATTCAAGAATCCCCAGATGAATTAAGATCTGGAGATATCCCCAAAACAATTCAGGCAGTATTATATAATGATTTAGTTGATTCTGTTCGCCCTGGTGAAAGGATTAAAATTATGGGAATTTTAAAATCAAATCCTAAAGAAGATAGAAGAGGTAGACTTTCTACTATATTTATGATTCAGCTAATTGCCAATAGCATTGAGGGGTTGACTAAAGAAGATGAAGATATTGAATTAACCCAAGATGATATTGATCAAATTCATGCATTAAGCCAAGAACCTTTTATTCAAAAAAAGATTGCACGTTCAATCGCTCGAACAATTTTAGGCCAAGAACAGCTAAAAATGGCAGCAGCTATGTCTCTTTTCGGAGGAATTCAAAAAAGGAAAAAAGATGGTAGTAAATTACGAGGAGATATACATGTTTTATTCTTAGGTGATCCTGGAACAGGAAAATCTCAAATCCTTCAAAGCTGTGCTATGATTTCTAGTCGGTCCGTGTATACTTCAGGAAAAGGATCTTCTGCTGCAGGATTAACAGCCGCAGTTTTACGAGAGAGCGATAATTCTGGTATGCAACTAGAAGCAGGAGCATTGGTTTTAGCTTCTGGAGGCATTGCTTGTATTGATGAATTTGATAAGATGAGGAAAACGGATCGGGTAGCAATCCATGAGGCGATGGAGCAACAATCATATCATCCTAATTTTGAGATCACGTTTATCGATAAAAATTCTGCCCCAATTGGAAAATTGGTGGATAGTTTATTTAAGAAATATCCTAAACGAAAAATTGATGGAATAAATTGTGAGATATTACCAATATCTGATCTTAATTATAATATATTAACAACCGATTTTAACAAAACTTTTAAAACAAATGTAAATAGAGTTAGTAGGCATAAAGCACCTCTTAAATTTATCAAGATCATGTATTCTAATGGAAGAGAAATATTGGTAACTCCCGAACACCCAATATTTATCTTTAAAGAAGGAAAGATAACTACTATAGAAGCAAGGAATTTAAACAAAAAAATATTTGTTCCTGCTGTAAATGAGATAAAATATGAAAGAGAGCAAAAACTTGATCTTGATGTTGAAAAAGGCCATAAATCGGTATTACTACCCTCAAAAATTGATTTTTATTTATCTAGGTTTCTTGGTTATTTTGTTTCTGAAGGATATTCATATTATGGATCATCTGCTGAAATCGGATTAAGTAATACAGATCCAATAATTATATTAAAAATGAAGGAATCGATTGAAAAATCATTTGGAATTCCTCCAATCGATAATGTTGAAAATAATAACACCCTAAGAGTCATTTCAAAAACTATTTTTAACTATATGAATAAAAATTTTAACGAGCTTATGAAACTCAGTATTGAAAAACGTATACCAAGTCAAATATTCGGTATTTCTAATAAATTGAAAGAAAATTTCTTGGAAGCTGCATATGAGGGAGATGGATCAGTTGAGAGCACTTCAATTGCGTTCTCAACATCATCAAAATTGTTAGCATATGACTATCAAGATTTGCTTCTATCATTAAATATCCATTCTCGAATAACAAAAAGCTTATATCATTACGGAAAAGAAAAAAAATTTCAGAGATATAGATATAAAGTATATATTAGAGGAGATTCTCTTCAAAAATTTACCGACAAGATTATTCCAGAAAATTTAAAAAGTAATAAATTAGAAATCATGCTAAAAAAAAGTGGAGTAACTAATCGAAAGCATGATGTATTACCCACTTCTATTTCTGACAAAATTATCAATTGCTTGAAGTTGTTAGGTATACCATATGATGGATATTTAAATAAACACAAGGAAAATAACTACGGCATTAATAAGTCTATAATATTTTCATATCTTGACCAATTCCAATTAAGAATAACTAAAATCAAAAACGAAATCCAATTGACAAATGGTTTAAGAAATATTAGAGAATTAGTTAATTATTCACAAGATAAATTAGCAGATATTATAGAAGAAACTAGGGGTTCAATAGATTATGCTGAAAGAAATGGATATGATGAAATAAAAAGAGAAGAATTATGCTTAAAGGCAAAAAACAATATACTTAAAGAAATTGAAAAAGCCATGTTGGAAATTAAAGAAATTCGACGTTTAAGTAAATTTCGTTGGTTACAAATTAGAAATTTAGAAGTTTTAGATAATTCAGGTGAAAATAAAGAAGGTTGGGTATATGATGTAACAATTGAACCTACAAGAAATTTCATATGTCATGGTCTTATTTTACATAATACGATTTCCATAGCTAAGGGAGGTATTGTAGCAACACTTCAAGCTAAAACAGCCATCATAGCTGCAGCAAATCCAAAACACGGTCGTTGGAATGATTATGAAACTGCAGTTGAAAATATCAATCTTAGTCCACCAATATTATCAAGGTTCGATCTAATATTAGTAATTCGAGATAAACCAGAAAAACATGCAGATGAAATAATTGCGGAATATATTCTAAATAGCCATATGCAAGGGTATGATGATACATTTTCAGAAGATGAAGATGATTCAGGAAAAACTCTTTCGGTTACTTTAGATTTTATCCCGATGGAGTTATTAAAGAAATACATTCGTTATTGCAAAAATAATTCGTTTCCAAAATTAACAAAGAAAACCGCTGAAAAAATCCGAACTTTTTATGTAGATATGCGCAATTCAAATCCAGAAGGATCAACGGCTGTAAGTATCGTTGCTCGAACTCTTGATGGGATTGTTAGAATGTGTGAAGCCTATGCAAAAATGGCTTTACGCGATATTGTTACAGAAGAGGATGTAGATGCTGTTATTGTTTTAGTTAAACGTTATATGAAGGATATTGGTTATGATGAAGAAACGAAAACTTATGATATAGATATTATAATGACAGGAAGAAGTCATAGTAAACAAGATAGATTCAATAAAATACTCTCAAATATTAAAGAACTAACACTTGCAGACCCCATTACTCCTTTAGAATTCGATGATATTTATGAGCCCATTGCAACTATTCCAGGAATTACAAAAGAATTTGTTCAACAAGCCTTAAATGAGTGGGTTAATGAAGGAACACTCTATTGTCCGAAACCTGGAGAATATAGATTAACAAAAAGGCCTAAATAAGAACTGGGAGCATAATTTAGGATGAATGAAATTGAAGAGAATTATTCTCATTTCTTACATAATGAAATAATTACTCTTTTAAAGAAAAGGAAAATTACTCAATTCTATCCTACACAATGGAAAGCAATCAAACCGGGATTAGAGGGACAAAATCTCATTGTGAGCATCCCCACGGCTTCTGGAAAAACATTAATTGCAGAAATAATTGCACTTCAAAAATTCCTTAAAGCACCTGAAGAATCTAAAGAAGATTCAAAGAAAAGAAAGAAAATTTTATATCTCTGTCCATTAAAAGCTTTAGCAAACGAGAAATACAAAGAATTTAAAGAATCTTGGAAAAGTTTAGGAATTAAAGTAGGAATTTCAACTAGTGATATCGATCAAAATGATTTTCGAGTATTTTTCAATGATCTTATAATATTAACAAATGAAAAAGCAGATTCTCTCATTAGATCAAATCCAAAATTAATACAAAATATCCAGATGGTTATTTGTGATGAAATTCATTTAATTAATGATGAATCTCGAGGTATAACATTAGAATTTCTTTTAACCCGACTGATCACTTTAAACCCCGATATTCAAATCGTAGGTCTTTCTGCTACAATTAAAAACGCTAATGAATTAGCAGAATGGTTAGGAGCAAAATTAATAACCAGCAATTGGCGACCTGTTAAACTGAAAGAAGGTTTTTATACAAAAAATCAAATCGAATTCAAAGATGGATCAATAAGAAAAGTTCCCAAATTACCAAAAATGGATGATGTTAGCACATTAGCAATAGAAATGGTTAAAGAAGGAGGACAAGTATTGGTTTTTTGTAATTCTCGGAGAAGTGCAGTTAGCTTGGCTGAGAATTTATCAACTAAAATTAGATTAGCTTCAAAACCTGATGAATTACCAATATATAAAAAAATTCAAAGTGATTTCAAGAAAGAAGCGGCCGATAAATTAGATATCTCAAAAAAAATTTACAATTGCCTTAAGGGAGGTGTTGCATTTCATCATGCAGGATTATCCAGTTCCCAATTAGATTTCATTGTTAAAAATTTCAACAACCACATAATAAAGGTTATTTGCTGCACACCAACATTAGCAGCCGGAGTAAATACTCCTGCCCGTCGTGTGATTATCAAAAGTTTGTATAGATATACTTCAGATAAAGGTTCAGTTTTAATACCAATAATGGAATACAAACAAATGGCTGGCAGAGCTGGTCGTCCTCAATATGATCCCTATGGAGAAGTTGTTATATTGGGCAGTAATCCTGAAAAATTAACTGAAAATGCGGTAAAGTATATAAATGGGGAACCAGAAGATATTTTTAGCAAACTTACAGAAGAAGATCGTTTACAAAGCCATATTCTGAGCTTAATTGTCTCAAAAAATGCAAACACATTTGAATTAATTATAGAATTTCTGAAAAATACTTTCTATTATTATCAATTAAAGAATGGTAAATTAATACCAGATGACGATTCTGAAGATTTTTATAAATCACCTTATAATTTCTATAAAAACAAAAAAAAAAAGAAGATTTTAAGGACAAAATTTGGTAAAGGAGAAGAGCCAACCAATTTTGAAACTTCCGATGAAAATCTATTTACAACTGCTGAAAAAGTTTTAGAATCTCACGAACCCAATGGAAAATCGAAATCGGGTGAAAAAGAAATTAAAGATGCTGAGAAAAAATTAAACTCTCAAATTCAAGATATTATCAATTTTTTTCTCGAAAAAGATTTAATTATACATAAGAAAAATGAAAAAAATATATTTGAAGCAACTAAATTCGGAAAAATCACTGCACAAAGTTATATTTCCCCTATAGATGCTGTTTTAATTCGAGAAGACATTATTTATGCTTTAGAACTACTTAAAATTAAAGAATTGGAATTAAATACTATTAGCTGGCTTCATATGATCACAAAACCCAGTGGATTTCATAAATTATTTTTAAGAAAGTCAGATTACAATCCAATAAGAACTTTTATCGATGATTTCTCTGAAAATCTAATCATGGAAGAAGTATTTTCCTATGGTCAAATCGAATATAAAAATTTTGAACAAGAAATTAAACTTACAATGATTTTACAAGATTGGATTTCAGAAATCCCAGAACCAGATATAATAGAACATTTTAACATTGGATCCGGGGATCTAAGACGAATTATTAATAATGCTAAATGGTTTCTAAGAACCGCAACACAGATATCAAGATTAGTCGCAGATTCTTCTGTTACTAAAGAGATTTCTGATTTAAATTTACGCGTATCCCACGGAATTAAACAATCTTTAATCCATCTTGTAAAACTCAAAGGAATTGGTCGTATGAGCGCGCGCAAGTTATATAATAATGGCTTTATTTCAATTAAATCGATAGCAGCTGCCCCAATAGAAAAATTGGCATTTGTTCCATTAATTGGGAAAAATCTTGCAAAAAATATACATGAACAAGCTTTAAATCCAAATTCAAAACCTAAAACAAAATCAAAATTAAAAAGAACATCGAAGGAAAAAATAATAAAAAAGAAATCTAATCAAAGCGAAGTTGATGAATCTAATCAAAAATCAAAAAAAGCTCTTGATAAATTCCTTTGAAAAAAAATCGAAAATTAAGCTTATCTTTAAATTATTGAAAAAATAACTTAGAGTATGAAAAATGTTGGGATTGTATATCAAGATATTTACGCAAAACATGATACGGGTTCCCACCCAGAATGTGCAGATCGAGTCACACATACAATTGAACAATTAAAAGAAAACCAAATGTACGGTGATAATAGAATTGCGCATTTTATAAATATTGCTCCAATAAAAGCGACTTTAGAACAAATTCGTTGGTCTCATTCTAACACCTTAATTAATAAAGTAAATAACGCTGTAGAA
>JAUWMK010000419.1 GCA_030613185.1 Promethearchaeum sp. | reverse complement strand
ACTCAACTCTACACTATTTAAACATTAGCACTGTTGATAATGTTTTTACTGCACATCTATTTGTTTCAGGAGAATTTATGGATTTTAACTCAACTATTCTAACTCCGACTGAATTAAAAATTGATATTGAGATTAATTCTTTTCCATATTTAAATGATTCATCACAACTGGCAGTTTATACCAAATTGGAAACATCAACTGAAATGGAAGAAGATGATGAAACCGAAGATGAAGAAGATGGTTATGTTGAAAATGAAGGCGGAGTTGTTACCTCAATGAATGGTTTTATGGCAGATTTTACATGGGCAGAGACTGCTTTGATTGATGGAATTGTTATGAACGTTTCTACAACACCAATAGATACTGATGATACTGATTCTAACGCAGAAAAAATATATATAGTTTATCCTCGAGGAACAAATATTTATCATGATCCTAAAATTGGTATGGTTGGGATATTAACTGAAGCACCTACTCCATCATTCTTAGAAAGTATTCCTGGATTTCCTGTGTGGTCTATATTTGCTTTTTCTGCTGCAATTATTGCTATGATTGCTATAAAACGTAAAAGAAATTAAGTCTAAAAAGTTATATATTTCTTTTTTTTTTATATAAATAATAAACTGTTGAATACCATGAAAAAAATCCACTCTCTTCCACTCTTGATAATTACCTTCCTTCTTTTAAACAGTTCTTTCCAGATAATTAACTTTGAAAATCAAGATAAAAAAGTCTATGATGAAATAAATCCTTCAGAGCAGCGAGATCAAAGTGGTTTTCTGGAGAGCCTAACATTTGATGAGATTGAAGATATAAATCAAGAAAAAAGAGAAGATATAAGAAGTGCAGAAGGAGAGGAAGAACCTGAAGATGAAGAGGATGATGAGGATGAAGAGAATGAAGATGGAGATGGAGATGGTATTGATGATGAGACTGAAAATATAAATCAAAGATTAATTGAAGTAGAATATTCTGAAGATGAAGCTCAAATTGAATCAGAATTGCATAGTGGGAATATAAAAGATAAGATCTCGATGAAATTGCAAAGCGAAGATGAAGGATTAAGAATCAAAGTAGATTATTCAAAAGATATTAAAAATATCGACTATGACTTAGAATTTGAGTTCCTTTTTTCTTCTCTAATTGAATTTGTTGATGATAATAATGATTCGATTTTTACCGATGATGAACAAGACACACTTTTAAATGAAATCCCACTAGATTCATTTAATGATTTTCAATATTCAATGTATCTGATTGAAAATTCAACATATATGCATTATTTTCAAATTTCATCAACTGATGGTAATTTAATTTTTCATATATTCTTTGTAGAGGAATATTATGAATTAAACGCCACTTTACTCATTCCCACTCAAATGAAAATTGATATTGAAATACAAAATTATGCGTATTCTCATGATTCTTCACAACTTGCACTGGTAATGGATATAGAATCTGAAAGTGAATTCGATGAAGATGATGAAACTGAGGATGAATCTAAAGGATATAGCAAAAATGAGAAATGGGTACAAGCATCTCTAGATGATATTTCTGGATTTTTTAGTTGGAGCCAATATGCATTAATAGATGATGTTGAGAAAAATGTTTCTGTTAACGTTGTTTCTCAATCAGAAGAAAATATGCAAAAAATTTATTTTAGTTATCCAAGGGGGGCTCACATTTATCACGATCCTAAAATTGGGATCAAAGGAATTATTCGATCAATTGTAGATCCAATTTCACTTAAAAATTCAACTATATATTTAATATATTTTTCATTAGGAATTATTCTCCTTTTTGGTTTAATAATGACTAAACAAGAGTATAGGCATTATTTATTAAACAGAATAGTAGATATTGATAAAGGAGTTCACCGACTTACTATGGAAGAAGTTCTCGAAAATGAATTTAGAAATCAAATCCTTAATCTTATAATTGAAAACCCTGGAATTCATTATAGCGAATTATTGCGTTCAGTTGACACTTCAAGCAGTAACTTAGCATGGCATCTTGATATTTTGGAAACTTATAAAATAATATCAAAAAAACGTATAGGAAGATTCCTTATATTTTATCCATTTATTGATAAAAATCCATTTGCTGATTTTGATATTAATTTAATTAAGAGTAAGACCACTTTGGATATTTTTCAGATTATCGGTGATAATCCGGGTATTTTTCAACATCAAATAGCAAAAAGAATGGATCTAAATAGGAAAACAATAAAATATCATTTAGATAAACTAATGTCTTCTAATCTTATCAGAATCGAAAAGAAAGGGCGAAAAAATCACATTTATCCTTTGCAATAAAAAAAGAGGAAGAAGTTCACTATATAAGAAGAGAAAAGGAAAGAAAAAAAAAAAACTTGTTATTTTATATTGTTTTGTTTGGTTTTTGAGCGGATTCGAGCATTAAGTACGTCATCATATATATTTTCAAGGAATGAGATGTAATTATCTCTTAATATTGGATCAACATCAATTTCGGGAGTTTTCTTTGAATCTCGCTTCAAGTAAGCTTTTTTAAAAACAAGACTTTCTCGCGTATCCTCCGACAATTTTATTTATCACCAACCAACTTACTAAAATTCGTGTTAAAAAATCTTTGTTTTAATAATTATAAATTCAAAGCATTTGTTAATTAAAACTATAGTAAAACTATCAAAAGGTATATTAAGAATCCGATTAATTTTACTAACTAGATATAAAATGGCTCACATTTATTATGCTGATAAGAAACATCTGCATTCCACCTATAAAAAAACTGGGACTGGTTCTGGTTTTCGAGAAAAAAAACCTGAAGAAAGTTGGGGGACAAAAATGGGTCCTCTTTTTAAAATAATTAACTGGATCGGCAAGAAAAGAATATATAAACCAATTCGTTTCGTTCCATTTTCTTTATTGAATGGTCTCGGACATTTTGTCGGTCGTTTTGGATTTGGAACATCAAAATCTGTTCAAAGAAAGATGAAAGCGAGTTTCTTGGCACTATACCCAACAATTTCACCTAAAAAACTAGCTAAATTAATCGATGCAGCCACAAAATACATGGCTATGCTATTTTTAGATATAACATTTAGATTTCCATTAACAGGCGACATTTCAGTAAAAAGGTTCTATAAATACAAACACACTGAAAGATTAGACAAAGCTCTTCAACAAGGAAATGGTGTAATTATTCCTATTCTTCACATTGGCCAATTTTTGCATTCTCCTAACATGATGGTCCAATATCCTAATAAAAAATTGAAAATTGGATTTGTGGTGAGCATTTCTAATATGGCAATGTATGAAAATGCAAACCGGAAACGCTTTGATAATTTGTATGCATTTGCATCTACAAAATTCTCAAATATTTCTCCAAAAATTGAATCCCTCTTGAAAGATAATAATGTATTCGTTGTATATCATGATTATTCAACGAAATCCCAATTAAGAGTTCCATTTAT
>JAUWMK010000073.1 GCA_030613185.1 Promethearchaeum sp. | reverse complement strand
TGTTTTGCATTTGTTTTTTTGCTTATGGTTATATTCAAACAATGAAAGTGGGGAAAAATAGTCGAACTCAACGGTTCTTGGGATCATACCCTTTTTCGAATCAAGAAATGGAGGTCACAAATTTTCTTGAACAGTGCCAAAAAATTGAAATAAAATTAATATTTAACAAACACGAAAAAAATTCACTGATTGATGAATTTAAAATGAGGTCATAAGATGAATATTTTAGTAATTGAAGAAACTGATTGGCTCACACGTGGACCTCATGGACAACATCATATTTTTGAAAGACTTTCTTTGAATCCAAAAAATAATATTACAGTTTTTGATTATGATATTGAACATCAAGATAAAGGTAAAGGATTTATAGTAAAAAAAAAAGTATTTCGAAATCATTCAACAGTAATTGAAAATTCAAGAGTAAAAATCATTCGTTCAGCATTAATAAAAGTCCCATATATTCGTAGAATTTCTTCATTAATTTGGAACTTTTTTAATATCGGACAAGAAATTAAAGAGAATAGACCTGATATAATAATTACTTATTCAATATCAAATGGGGTAATTGGATATTTATATTCAAAATTATATGATATTCCTTTCATTTTTCATTATATTGATATTTTACATGAATTGGTTCCTTCATCTTTGTCATATATAAAAAAATATGCACGAATAATTGGAAATTTGTTATTAAAACATTCTGATAAAGTCATCGTTTTAAATGAAACTCATCAGAAATACGTAATAAATGAAGGTATAAAGGCAAATAAAATTCTTATTATAAAAACAGGAGTTTCTTTGGAAAATACAAGATATAATAATTCAAAAATTAAAATGTTAAAAGAAAAATTCGATTTTAGTGAAGATGATTTTATTATCTTTTTTATGGGATATCTTTATGATTTTGCTGGATTAATCGAAATTATTGATTATTATAATAAAAATGATTTAGCAAAGAGATATAAAATCAAATTCCTCATAATTGGAAATAAAGGGATAGAAAACCAACTTAGAAATCATATTCAAAAAGTTAGAGCAAATTGGGTTGTGTATGCAGGACGGATTCCATATAATGAAATAGCAAATTATATCGAAATTTCTGATTTAGGTTTACTTTCCTTTAAAATTAATGATGTTACTCGTGAAATATCCCCTATAAAGATTTATGAATACATGGCTCAAAAGAAACCTGCACTCTCTACAAAATTACCTGGAATATATAATGAAATTGGGGAAAATAACGGTGTAATTTATGCAAAAAATCAAAAAGAACTTATAGAAAGAATTAAGGATTTGAGTGGAAAAAAAGAAGAATTACAAAAAATTGGATTGAAAGGATATAATTATATTAAAAAAAATCTTTTATGGGAAGATATTGTAATGGATTTTAATATAATATTAAGAAATATTATAAGAAACCAACAATCCAAGAAATACAACATCATTAATGGAATAATTCCAGATAATTTGGATATAAAAGAAAGAAGTAATTTTGATAATTTAAAACAAAAAAATTTCTTATATGTATCCCAACAAAGATTTAGTTCCATTGATAAAATCCCTGGAAAATTTTTTCATGAAGCAAAATTTTGGGCAAAATATTTTAAACTCGTGATTTTTGTAGGCCATTCAGATAATGATGAATTTATATATGGAAGAAAGGGAAATTTTCTGATTTTTGGTGTTCCTTTTAAATTATCGAATACAACACTTGATTCTGTGCTACACATCTTTATCAACTATTTCAGATTAACTTATTTACTTCTTAGAATAATTAAAATATTTAAAATTGATTTAATCCGAGAAGGAA
This sequence comes from Promethearchaeum sp., assembly GCA_030613185.1. GTDB lineage: Archaea > Asgardarchaeota > Lokiarchaeia > Sigyniarchaeales > Promethearchaeaceae > Promethearchaeum. The sequence continues at coordinate 13,181 of JAUWMK010000073.1, read as the reverse complement.
ATTTAATTTTAGTAGGTTTACCATCATTAGTTGCTTCAAAATTTACAAAAACTCCTTTCTTTTGTTGGTTAGGGGGTTTTGAACGAAAAGCTTTTGAACTTCAATATAAAGGGTCGAAACTTTCAAAACTTATTCAAAAATTAATTATCATTTTAGAATCATTAATTTTTAGAAATTCAAACATGAATATTACGGTTTCAAAGGAATTATATGAACTGATTAAGGAAAGAAAAGGTAAAAATAGATTTCTAAGTCCAAATTTTGTAGATTTTTCAATTTTCACAAAAAAAATAAATCATTTTCCAAATTCAGATAAAATTAAATTACTTTATTCCGGTAGGTTGGAACCAGAAAAAGGTCTTGATAATCTACTAAAGGCAATATTGATTTTATCAAGAAGAATATCAAATTTTGAATTGAATATAATTGGTTATGGTTCCATGAAACCGTTGATTAAAAAATTTATCAGAGCTTATAATCTAACTGATAAAGTTCATCTTTTAGGGAAATATCAACTAGAACATCTACCCAAATTCTACCATGAAACAGATATTTTTATCCTTTCCTCTTATACAGAAGGATTACCTGCTGCTCTTTTAGAAGCTATGGCTACTGGGTGTGCAATCATTTCTACCGATGTTGGGATGATTTCAAAATATATTCATCACAATAAAAATGGTTTTTTAGTCCCCTCAAATAATCCAAAAGCTCTTGCGGCAAAAATTGAGAAACTAATTAGTCATCCAGAATTAATTACATTATTTGGAGATGAAGCACGTAAAACTGTAGATAAAAAAGGAGATTATATTAAAATTAATAGTAAGATATATTCTTCAATAATGAAAGCTTATTCTAAATCTAATTCTAAATAAACGCAGATTTTTGAAATGAAAGATGTCTAAAAAACATATCACTATTGTTCGAATCACACCTCGAGTATATCCAACTGAAGTGGGGAGTGGTCCAGCTAAACATGCTTTTTTTGCTTCAAAATATTCATCAAACTCAAAAATTAAATTAATAAACATCGCGAGTAAACCTTATTTACCCATTTCTAACCTTAAAAATAACATTAAACATATTTCTCCAGATTTCGAGATTCATTATTTACCACTTTATAGTATAAAACTGAGTGAGAACTCAATTTACGCCCAATTAACCTTTTTTTTATGGTTTAATTTATTAACCATAGTTGAACTTTTTAAAATAAATCACAAAGATAGAATTGACATAATTCATATTCATAGTCCGCCAATAACTGCATTACCTGCTATTCTTTTTAAATTCTTGTTCAATATACCTTATATTTATACTTATCATGGATTAGATTATCGTTTTAGTGCACATCATTACCTTCAAGTGTTGCTAATTAATCGCTTTGCTTCTAAAATAATAACTATTACCAAAAGAATAAAAAATTATATTAAGAAATTAAATAATAAAGATATTTTAAAAACAGTAAGTATTCCTAATGGAATTGAGTGTCCAAATGATAATAAATTGCTTTTTCTAAATGATGCCCAAAAATACGAATTGATTTCTAAATTAGATGAAGAACCTATTTTAGATGATCAAAAAATAATATTGTATGTGGCCAAACAGCAAATTTTGCAAAAAACTCAAGGGATAATTGATTTTGTAGAGGTATTTGATGAATTCATATCTGAATGGAAATCTCCAGATAGGAATTTATTAAAACTATATATTATTGGAACAGGGAGATATAGAAATTTACTCAAGAAGGCGATTTTAGGGTTAAATAATCAAAATCAAATTAAATTGCTGGGATTTAGACGAGATGTTCCAAAATTTTTTGCAATTGCAGAATTATCGGTTTTAACTTCGTATATTGAAGGCTTTCCTAATGTATTATTAGAATCTATGGTTGCTGGGGTTCCATGTATAGCAACTGATGTCGGAGATGTAAAAGAAATAATTGGAAATGCTGGTTTTATTGTTCCTACAGGTGACAAACTTGCGATTAAAGAAGCTTTGTTTACATATTTTGAAGATATTACCCTACAAAAAACCCTTAGAAAACGAAGTTATCAGAGAGTTAGAAAAAAATTTAATTGGGAAAATGTGGGAAAAATTATGCAATTACTTTATTTAAAAACTTATAAACTGAAATATAGCAAATGATTACATAAAGTAATAAGTTTTCAAAAAATTAATGTATTGTATAACAAAAACTGGAAAAATTATGGCTCAATTACAATTGTATAATGATATTTACCAATATACAATGATGAAAAAAAACAATAAAAAAACAATAAATTCTGAAAAAAATGATAAAAACCAAAATCTTTCAATATTTCATAGTTATTTTGATAGTTCCTCTTTATTTTCTATTAACTGAATACCTAAATTTTCCCATTTTAAAGATAATTCTTTCAGTTTTAATTTTTTACATTTTTTTTGGTTATATCGTTTTTATTACAATGTATAACTTCAATATTTTCCCTTTTTTAAAAAATAATTCTTTAGTTCAGAATATAGCTTTTTCGTTATTATTTGGAATTCTCCTAAACACATTTTATGGGATAATTGCAATTACTTTCCAGATTTATCCTTTTAGATCCTATATTTTTATTTTTTTTGAAATTATTGCATTAATTTTCGTAGTTTTAGATTTTATTTTATGTAAAAAAAAGATTGGCAAATCATTTTTGAATTTTAAATTTAGTTCTAAAGATTACAAAATTCTCTTAATTTTATTTATCCCAACAATTATTGGAATTTTAATTAATTACATATATACTCCATATCCTTATTTAGTTGGGTGGGATATTTTTCATTATCAAGAAATATCAAGTGATTTCCTATTAGGTCTTAGTCATCATATTTACCCACAGTTTTCTTTTCAACCTGCGGGATTTAATTTTCTTCAATGTAATATGGTTCTCTTAAGTAATATTCCAATTTATTATCTTATTGAGTTCAATAAAATTGGTATTCTTTTCACGAATGGGTTGAGTGTGTTATGGATATATTTGATATGCTTTAGAATTACAAAATCTCATATATATTCGATGGTTCCAAGTTTACTTATGTCTACATTTGATGGAGGTCTTGCTCTTGGTCCCATATATTTTCTTCCATCCTCAATTTCTTGGCAAATTGGGTTAGCAATTTTATACTTATTAGTTTCATATAGTTTTTTTATAGATAATCAGCAAGAAATAATTGGAAAAAGAGAGAGAATAAGAAATTTAATTGTGTTTTCAATATCAATTATTATTCTCATTTTCTTTATCTTTGTATTCCATTTTCTCACTTCACTGTTTTTAGTATTCAGTTTTATATTTTTTTTAATTTTTAGATTAAAATTCTTCAGAAATCATTCCTACCTTTTTATAATTGCTCTTGGGATCTATATATTAATTGTGGGGGGTATTATTGTTCCAAAGTCATTGTTTGATTTAATAATTAATATTTTGGATAATTTTATGCCTCTAAGTAGTGTTCCAATATGGGGTTATCAAAAAACATTTTATTATCTATTAAATGAACTAAATCTATTTATTTCACCAATAATTGGGATTCTTTCTTTAATTGTAATCATTATTGAAAGGAAAAAGCAATTTTATATTTATGGATTTAACTTCGTATTTTTTTTCATTACTCTCTTCAGTCCTTTGAATGCTATTTATAGAACTGCATATATTATTTTCATCTATAATGCGATTTTATTCTCGATATTGTTAAGTAGATATAAAGACATATCAACAATATTCAAGGAATATATTCAAAGCAAAAGATGGGGGACATCTATTCAAGAAAATTTCTTTAAATTAAAACTTCTAATTTATGAAATCAAAAAGAAGAAATATTTTCCGAAAGTAAAATCTTTAATTTTGATAATTTTATTGGTAGGACCGTTATTTCATTTTCTAAATTACAATTATCCTAAATATACAATAAATAAGATTGTAAATGATGATACAAATGTTATTTTATATTCTGCATATTCTTATCAAGAGTTTTTAGCAGCAAAATGGTTAGCAGACAATATAGATCAAAATTCCTCATTATTATTTACAGATCCTGGATCATATGCATTATTTCCTCCATTATCTGGGATATCTTTTGATGGAATGGCACCCTCAAGGTCTGAAGAATTTAGAAACTATCTATTAACCTGTGATGAAGATGGGATGAATACTGATTTATTTATTAGTATAACAGCTTATTATTCCCGTGATATTATATTAATATTGACACCAAGATTACATAAATGGGTTCAAAATCAGACTGGATTAATAAAAGGTATTGTATCTCCTGATTGGATTAACCAAACTCTTATAGAATATATAGATAATGACAATTCATATGAAATAATATATGAAAATCCTGAAGTCACAATATTTCAGTATATTAATTAAATTCAAATAGAATTTTTTTTTCTTCCCACTTCAATTATATAGAATTTAGACCTTTGATTGTTTAAATTCCTTCAAAAGAACCATGTAAAAACTTATAAAAAGAAAGAAATCAAATAAGTAAAGTACAATTATAAATTTTTACTAAGAAAAAGTGACTACAGAATGAACAGAAAAGAAATGTTGAATGATATTGCACCTTTTGTTCTCATATCTGTGGTTTTTCTTATAACAGAATTTTCTGGTTTACATGTTTTAAAAATCATATTATCGATGTTTTTTTTCTATTTCTACTCTGGTTATTTAATTTTGGATTACCTTCTAAAATTATATTGGAATAGAAATAAGGATCAAAATTTTAATAATTTATTCATTTTTGAAGCCGTTGCTTTTTCATTCTTAATTGGTTTTATATTAAATATTGTATATGGTCTATTTGCAATAATATTTAACTTGTATCCAATAAGATATCTTTATTATTTGTATTATTTGATAATTTTTATTATTCTCTTATCAGTTAAATCTGTGAATAGGGAAAACAAAATTGATCATTTTATCTTCAAGTTTAAAAAAAACGATTTTTATGCTTTGATTGGAATATTGCTCCCAACATTAATAGTAATTTCACTTTACTTCTTTTATTCTCCTTTTCCATATATGACCGGGTGGGATCTGATGAAATATCAAGGAATAACAAATGAATTCCTTTTTGGGATTAGGAGATATGTAATAGATTTTCAAAATTTAAATTCATCAGGATTCCATTTTATTCAAGCAAACATGGTAATTTCCAGTAATATTCCATTTTATTATCTAATTGAATTTGATAAAATTGCAGTTTTATTTACAAATGGAATGTGTGCTATTTGGGCATACCTAATTTGTTTTCATTTCACAAAATCTCAAAAATTTTCTATTATCACAAGTTTCTTGCTATCAACATATAATAGTGGTATTGCATTAGGACCTTATTATTTTCTACCTTCTTCCTTAGTATGGAACATTGGTTTAAGTTTAATTTTCATTACAATTACAAATTTAGAAAAATTCAATTTTCACTATATTAAATCTGAATTTCTGAATGGAAAAATAAATAATTGCACTTTTTTCCTTTTTTATTCACTTCTAATGGTTATTATAATGTTTTTTATTCACATCTTTACTACATTGCTCATTATTATTGTAATTTCTCTATTAATTTTTACCAATATAGAGAAATTAAATATTTTTGTTTATATTTTGTTAATTTTAGAGGTTTTTTTAATAATATCATCCCAAATTCCAAATATTTCATTTATACTGAAGTTTTTCTCTAACATAATGGATTGGGTGATAAATGACAATAGTATAGAAATTTGGAATTTTAGCTATACTTATAATAATTTGGTTGAAAGGAACAAATTAATTAACCCATTCTTTGGATTAGGACTTTCTATTATTCTTTTATTCTCAAAAAAGAAGGAATATAAGATAATTGTTTTAAATTTTCTAATATTTCTTATTCTACTTTTCATCCCATTCAGGGCAATTTATCGGATTGCTTATGTCGTATATATATACAATGCTATTATTATTTCAATTTCCATTTTGTTCCTTCATGATACCATCCGAAATCTTTATAGTAAAATTAAAAAAAATGGATATTTTGCAAAACAAATGAATTTCATAAATGAAAAAACTAAGAACTTGAAATTATATCAAGTTATGTTTATAATTTGGATTATTTGTTTTTGTTATCCAATCGCTAACACGATTATTGATAATTTTCCTCATTCCTTATCACATAAAATTGAAGATGAAACGTCAGATGATTTTTATTTTTCTGGATATTCTGAGGAGGAATTTTTAGCTGCAAAATGGTTAAATCACAATGTTGATAATCCAAAAGACACGAATTTATGTGCAGATCCAGGTTCAAATAGATTTCTTTATGGAATTTCTGGAGTTCATATATATGAATCATATAATAATGATATAGAAGGATATCGCGACATTTTTATAAACTGTGATGAAAACGGACCAGACATTTCATTTTTCCAAGATTTCACTACTACAAAAAATAAATCTTTGATTTTGGTTATCACACCTAGAATGCATAAATGGATTCAAACTGGTTCAGAAGAAGAAAGATTTTATGCAAATTCGACTTGGATTAATTCCACATTGATAGAATATATCGGAAATTCTCAGAATTTTGATCAAATTTATTTCAATTCTGATGTTTTTGTTTTTCTTTTTATACCAAATATATAATTAAATTAAATTGAGGAAAAATATGAAAATCTTATTTATTGCGACATCTTTTTATTCAAACGATAAAATCAAAGGGGGTATGGCTAAATATCTTCATAATATCATCAAAATTCTCAAGAAAAAACATAAAATCATCCTTTTAATTCCTGCAAATTTCAATATTTCAATTCCTCAGGTTTCTATATATCATTATTTTAAATCAAATATACCAATTTTTACATGGTTAGTTTCGCTCGTTTCAATAATTCCGCAAATTCTCAGGATATTAATAAAAGAACGACCAAGAATTATATCAAATTTTTTACCAAATTTAGCAACTTCGTTTATATTTCCATTAAGTAAAATTTTTAGATGCAAAACAATTATGAATTTTCGAGGATTTTCTGAACCGGATTCAAAATTTGAAACTATTATGATTAGAGTATTTAATACAATTACGTATTTCTTTACTGATGCAATTATAACCAATGCTAATGATTTCATTCAAAAATTTCGGAATGTTGTTATCATCGGTAAAAATCATTATGATAGCATTAGAAAGTTCTTTATTCCTAATGCTATTAACTCTGAGTTTTGGAATAAAAGAAATTCTGATGTTTCTAAGGATTATGATATTTGTTTCATAGGAAATCTCTATAATCAATCCAGAATTAGAATAAAAGGCTTTAATTATCTATTAGATGCTCTAAAAATTATCGAAAAAAAAAATGGGAAGAAGCTTTTGGTTGATGTTATTGGTGATTATTCATTAAAAGCAATTAAAAAAGAAATTAAGGATTTTGACAACTCATTTTTCCATTTTACGGGGTCTTTACTTAATTTTCAAGATGTGAGGGATCAAATTCAACATTCACGAATTTTTGTTTTAAGTTCAATATCCGAAGGTATGCCAAATGCTTTAATGGAAGCAATGTGTTGTGGAATTCCATCAATTGCTACCAATGTTGGAGGTGTTTCAAAAATAATCATTGATAATGAAAATGGATTTATTGTAAAACCACATAATTCCAAAGATTTAGCAAAAAAAATTTGGGAATTAATTTCAGACCAAGAAATTCAAAATAAATTTGGAAAATTGGGACGAAACACTATGATAGAGAAGTTTTCATGGAAGAGTAATGTAAATTTAATAGAAAGAATTTATTTCTCAATTTGAGAAGATTATCCTTCTTTAAATCAATAATTATAATGTATTAATTATTTTCAAGCTTCAAATCCTTGATTAATATTTTTGAGAATATTTTTGCAAATTTAATACCAAACATTTGATTCAATAATACATTATCAATTTCCGTAAATAGTCGAATATTACGAATAATAATTAGAACTCCCAAAGTTGCGGTTATTCCTAATATAATACTCAATAGAAAAGTGTTAATTGGAAAGAGAAGAATCATGAATTTTAAATTTATTCCTATTAAATATTGATCATTTTTTGCAAAAAAGTAAAGAAATGGGATAACTATCATAAAAGGTAAAAATGCAAGAATAACCTTAATTAAAGATTTTTTATTAAACCCAATTTTATATTTCTTTGAAATTTCCCTATAATTTAAATAAATAAATGATAAATATCCAATAGTCTGACCAATTGGTATACCAATCATTCCTAAATATTTAATCAAGATGAAATATGAGACCAAATAAACAATTATGGCTTTGAAATGAATTAATAAGATTTTCTTGCTATGTTCATAGAGATTGATTAAAGTTGGTGGAATATAATAAAAAAGATTGGTGATAAGATAAAACCCAAATAGAATCATTGTGATTGTTCCAATAGAATAAACATCTTCTGTGGAATAATAAATAGTTGTAATGAATTTAATAAAAAATGGTGATATTATCATAAATCCAAATCCAATAAAGAAAGCAAAAATTTGATAGAACTTTGAAATTTCAAATGTTAAGTTTTTATATCTTTTATCTGGATTATCACCATAAAGAATTGAGGCATAGTATACGACCAAAACACTGTGTAATGAGTTAAAACTTACATATATTACATTGAACAATTTTTTTATAAAATATAATAATCCCATTTGAACAAGATTTTGAAAATATATGAGAAAAATAATATTGTATACATATTGTTTTAAATATACAGAAATTTGAGAAATAAATACTGGGATTGTGAATTTAATAATCTCCTTAATTGATATTGAGAAATCTGGATGTTTAAAATTTCTAAAAATCTGAATAAAGAGAAAAATAAAAATAAAACCCTGTCCTATCATTGTGGAATAAAAATACGCAGAAATATCTTGTGTAATATTTAACAGGACAATAATGGCAATTAATCTTATTATATTTCCTATTAAATTTCCTATCATGTAGGTTTTAAATTTATATCGAAGGATGAAAAATTGATTAAACACTCCAATTGGAATAAAAATTAAATTTATCCCCAATAATTGAATATAATACGCATAATCTGGAGAGTTTAATAATAAATTAGAGAAAAATGAAGGAATAAGTAAAAATAACAAAGAAAACAGAATGGAAGCAGAACAATTAAAAATTATCATAAAATATACGACTGCTGCACTTTTATTTCGTTCATTTTTTGCGTCGTACATTGTTAAAAATTTGTTTGATGTGTTTTTAAATCCAAAAATAGCGACTAACGTAAATATTGGGACATATTGAATTAAGGAATTATAAATTCCCATTTTTTCTAAATCAATCTGGAAGGAAGATGCATAGAAAACAACAATAATATCAAAAAAAAGAATTAAATAATTGAGAGAAGTCATCGAAAAAACACCTCTGATTATTCCTTTAGCATTTATTCTACTGCTTTTTTTAAACTTTGGGATATCTTTCAATTCTTCTTGATTCAATTGATAAAATCTTCCATAATTGTATTCGGTTTTTTAAAAAAATATAATTTTTTAAAGAATTTAGGATATTTGAGTTTAACCATTTTTTTTTAAGAAGAAAACCCTAATTCTTTTCAACAATAAGGAATTTCTTAATATTAATGAAAATATTGTTTTTCGCGAAAAATTTTTATTCATTTTCAAAAAGAAGAGGAGGAATGGAGAAATATCTTTATAATTTAATCCTAAAACTCCGCGAAAAGCATGAAATTATTTTATTATTACCCAATAGATATAATATTTCCATTGATAAAGTTAAAATTTATAATTTTTATGAAATCAGACTCCCTCTTGTTAGTTTTGTTTCTATTTTTGTCTCATTACTAATAACAGTTCCAAGAATTCTTTTTAAGGAAAAGCCACAATTAGTTTCAGCATTTATCCCTTCAGTTAGTTCATCTATATTATTTCTGATAGTGAAATTATTTGGGATTAAAAAATTAATAAATTTAAGAGGAATTTGGAGAAAAACTCAATATGCGACAAGAATTTTAAGTGGACCTACATTTTTATTTACTGACGCAATTACAACAAATTCAAAGGAATTCATACCCGAATATGACAAATCCTTGTTAATTCCAAAAAAAATCTTTCGTTCAATTCCTAAATATTATATTCCAAATGCAATTGACACAAAATTTTGGAATTCCATTGATAATATTGACAAACAAACAGATCTGGTTTTTAATGGAAATTTACATTCAGATAAGCGTATTTATCAAAAAGGTTTCAAAGTATTGTACTCGTCTTTAAAATATATTGATAAAAAATATGATTATAATATTAAAATTACTATGATTGGGAAAAGAAATAAGTCAATTATAGATAATATTATTGGAGAAACTAAAAAAAATCTCTTTGAGTGGAAAGGATTAATTCTAAATAGATTTGCTTTGAAAAAATTCATTCAAAAAGCGAAAATCTTTGTTCTTTCTTCTGAAGTTGAGGGAATGCCAAATGCTCTAATGGAAGCGATGTCAATGAGATTACCATGTGTTTCAACAAATGTAGGTGCTATCCCTGAATTGATTTTAAACGGGTATAATGGTTTTTTAGTGCCAAAGGGAGATTATAAAGCTCTTGGAGAAAAAATCTGGGAATTATTGAATAATAAGGATCTGCAAGTTAAATTTGGGATTAATGCCCGAAAGAGAATGGCAATAAAATTTTCTTGGGAGAAAAATATTAAATTTGTTGAAAAATGCTATCTTTCAATAATCAATTCATAATACTTTATTCTACAAACTATCAACTGAAATTAGAATCCTGCATAAATAAATGGCGAATAAACTTCAAATTTAAAAATTATTATCATAATAATCAGTATTGAATAAATTAGTCCTTGAATTACCCAATGTAAATCAGTAAATATTTCATGTCGGTTTTGTTTTCTTTGAAGTAAATCAAATCCAAAGAGAATTGTTGAGAAAATAGCCAAAAGTATTAAGTAGTTTTTTGAATACATAATTCCTCCTTGAAAAGTTATTATTTTTACAATAATTGATAAAGCTACTCCTGCAGAAGGTGCTCTAAAGAATATCCATGCAATATTTACCAGATTAAATGTGATTAGCCATGAAATGAAATTTTTACCTTTAGAATGCATATTATTAGAAATTGATCCTTCATTTTTTTTGGCTGAATAACTTTGCCTAATGCGGGTTATCATTAAATAAAATCCATGAATTACTCCCCATAAAATAAAATTCAAGCCTGCTCCATGCCAAAGTCCTCCTAAAGTCATAGTTACAAAACCATTGAAATATATTTTTCTTTTTTTCTTTTCTCTGCTCCCTCCTAATGGTATGTAAAGATAATCGGTTAGCCATGAAGATAAAGAAATATGCCATTTTCTCCAAAATTCTCTTACATTTCTCGAGAGATATGGATAATTGAAATTTACTACCAAATTAATACCAAAGAACTTGCTAATACCTCTAGCCATATTTGAATATCCTGAAAAATCTGCATAAATTTGTAATGTAAATAATAAAGTAATAACAAAAGCATCGCTAGAAGAGTATGATCCGACATCTGTATAAAAATCTGCAATATATCTTGCAATAATATCTGAGACAACAACTTTTTTAAATAATCCTAATAATGTTAGTTGAAATCCACTTGAAATTATATTTTGGTCTATAATCTTCCTATTTGTAATTTGTGGGATGAAATTTTTAGCACGTTCAATGGGACCTGCAATTAATTTAGGGAAAAAGGCAACAAACACTCCAAACGTAATAAAATTCTTTGTTGCTTGCATTTTTTCATGGAAAATATCAACATTATAAGAAATCACTTGGAAGATAAAAAATGATATCCCAATTGGAAAAATGAGATTTATAGAAGTAAAAGTAAATTGAAATCCAAAAATTGAGATAAATTTTATAAGTGTATCAGTAAAAAAGTTGAAGTATTTGAATACTCCCAAGAAACATAAATCAAAAATTACAATTACATATAATATTATTTTTCCTTTTTTTTGTTCAATATATTTGAAAATTAACAAACCGCTAAAATAATTAGATATTGTAATCCCAATGATTATAAATAGCAATAAATAATTCCCAAAACCATAAAAGATATAGCTTGCACATAAAATCCATAGATTTTGGTATTTTGTATTTCTATTTAATCCCCAATATACAGAAATTACGATTAGGAAAAATGGTATGAAGATATACTCATTAAATGTTAACGGCATTGTATTATTTTCCTTTTATTTTTTATAAATTCATTATTTCTAAGAATTTAATAGTTCAGTTATTTTATTAGACATTTTTTCATACACAAATTGGGTATATATTTGAGCTCCTTCAAAGTTCAAATGGTCCTTATTATGATATAATTCATCATACATCAGAGTTTCATTCCCATTTAAATCAAGAAAATATTCATCACCTAAAGATTCAAAAGCATCTTGAACTTTTGGTATAATATATTGAGCATGATTATGTGGTGGGCTTATAATCAAATGAGGTATATTGTTATCAATGAAATAATGGCGTGTATCCAAAAATCCTTGAATTATTTCTTGATCGACTGAAAAATCAAAAGTTGTGTTATATATAGCAGTGTCATTAGTTTCGTAATCTCCATTGGTTTTCAAAAAACCATTTAAGTACAAATTTTCATAATTTGCGATTGTAAAAGGTTTTGAAGGAAAAAATAATGTGCGATATCTTTGAATTCTTGAGATTTTTAAAAAGTAATAATTCCAATAATCATCGAAAGTCATATTTACTAGGTAATTTGAATAATATCTAGGCATTGGTAGAGAAAATAAATTGTGGTTTTGCTCTATATTTATCGTAGCATTCCCAAAATCATTAAAAGTTATATCCCATAAAATAATATCTGGATTAAATTTTGGTAAAAAGAAGTGTTCCAATAAAAATATTTGAAAAATAGCAGCTGTACCCGCAAAACCTAAGTTATATGTAATAGTTTCATTATTGAAATAATTATCAAATTGTTCAGGGTAAAAAGCTTGATTAACACGAGAATCTCCAATTATTATAATTTTTAATTTGTTAGGATTGCTTTCAAAAAGTTTATTACATTCATTAATTTTAAAGGGAATATCATTTCTATTACCCCAATCATAAGGTTCTTCTAACAAATCTTTTTTTTCACATATAAATAGTCCAATTTCTACATTTAA
>JAUWMK010000089.1 GCA_030613185.1 Promethearchaeum sp. | reverse complement strand
ATGTTCTAGTCGGTTTGTAGAACGATCTATGGAAGTAATTTTCAACCATTTCGACATCTCTTGCAGTGAATATAACCAATGACTCCATTCTGCTATCGCTGTTGTTTTATGTCCAGGAGCAGAACATGTATCAAAAATAATTGGATTTTCAACTTGAGTGTTTTTAAAGATTTGATCAACAAAAATGGCACAAGCAATTGTAGCGGGTAGAGTTTGGTCAGAAATCCAACCTTTATCATAAATTTCGCTTGAACGGTATTTAGGAAGGGAATATTTTGGTAGAGTTGTATTCACAAGGATCCCCCTTTTATATTTTGGGAGATCCTTTGAAGAAATCATTGTTTCACCATTTGCTACATGAAATTTTTTCGGTAAATCATTTATTTCATTGTTTGCAAAAGGATTCTTTAATAAAATTGATACTTTTTTCCCTTTTTCGAATTTATCTGACATTCCTTTAAAACCGGGAACGAAGAAATCAGCTCCCATCATTATTGATTCAGCTGCGAATTTATCCGTATATATATGTTTATTAAGCAAAGGGATAATTTTATTTTCAGTAAATGGAATTTTTATTGTATTTTCAAGGGGTCCCTTCGCAGATTTTGATCCTGGAAATAGCAAATTAAAATTTTCTATAAGATTCTTTACGGAAATCTGATTTAAGTTAACGCGAAGATAATAAAATTGCGGTGGAACTGTTATATTTTTTAAAACATCCTTAAGTTCATCCAAATCGGTCATTGTATTATGAAGATGTTCAACAATTGATGATGAAATAAAATTTTTCCGTGTAAATGCGTAAATATCTTCCATATTTCTAAATTTATTTGGTTGTAAAGTCAAATCTAACCTCAAAATGAATAATGATATCGATTATATTAAATTTTTTAGAATGTCTTTATTTTTATCAATAAAAATATCATCGAAATTCAAACTATCTGCCAAATTGACCACCTTTTTATCAAGTTCTTCAGAAATATGAGGTTCTATGTCATTATTCACAAGGAGTTGGGTGAATTCATGAAAGGATAATTGTGAAATTTTCCATGCTTTTTTAAAACCGATTCTGTTTTGTTTATAAAGTTCCAAAGCCAACTTTTTCCCTCTCTTCTTAATTTCTGATTTAGTAAGATCTTTTATCAGTGCAGGAATAGAGATATTGGATAGATTGGCAATTAATTTTACTGTATCATATTCATCCTTTGACAACCTAAAATTTATTTGATTCATAATCTTCTATAAAATTATAGCATTACATTTATATATATTTTTCAATAGAATACCAGTGGTCATCCTCATTTCGTATATTTTTGACTTCAGAAAGAGATTTAATTCCCAAAGGTGATTTATTATTGATCTAATATCACCAAAAAAGTATTCCCTTATACTAAAGAATTGAAAAAAAAAAGGAAAAATTAAGAAAAGATAGGTATGAATATAAGATAGCAAATTGCCGATAAGATTGCAGCAACTGGAAAGGTTATAACCCAGCTTACTACCATTTTTCTAAACGTTTTCTTATCTGGTCTTTCTCCCTTAACCCTTCCAGCCCCTAATACTGCAAAAATTAAAATGTGACTTCCCGAAACAGGTAATCCGAGCATTGTTGCAACGAAAATTACAATACTAGTTGAAATTTGGATACTAAATGCATCACTTGGTCGCATTTCAATTAGATTATTGCCCACATTTTTAATTACATTTTTTCCAACGATTACCAAACCAAGAGTTAACATTAATCCAGTTAATATAATAAGAGAGTTTATTAAAACTGCATTTTCTATATCTATGTCTCCGGATTCTGCTAGTCCGTACATGATTCCAAGTGCATTTGCAGAATCATTTCCGCCTCTGCTAATTTGAGTCCAGCACACAGCTACAATTAACATATAAACAAACTTCTTTTCAATCCCTTCCAGGGTATCCAAGCCAATTTTTCTCGAATTTATAAATTTTTTCATTGCAAGCTCACATAAATATGCTCCGAAGTAACCGAATAATGGAGAAAGCACCCAACCTAAAACCACTCCTCCCATTTTGTCCCAAGCTAGTGCTGAAATAAAATTCTGTTGATTTACAATAGCCCAAACAACAGCAATTCCAAAAACTGATCCTACAACGGAATGAGTTGTGGAGATAGGTGCACCTGTTTTTGATGCAACAACAAGCCAAATAGTCGTACTGATAAGGATAGCTAACATCATGCTCACCGTATATGTTACATTTTCTCCTAAAAGGCCACTTCCAACAGTTTTACTAACGGTTGAAGAGAGATACCAAACTCCAACAAATACTAAAATTCCTCCCAAAATAATTGCAACTTTTAGTTTAACGGATCTAGATCCGACTAAAGTTGCCATAGTCTCGTCATTAGCGCCTATACCAAATGCTAATGCAAGCATTAAAATTAAGAGGATAATTATTATTGTATCTAATGATGCCAAATTAACTCATTCTCCTTTTTTATCAAATCTACAATGCATATTTGCACAGCATTCCGTTTATTTCATCAGCGAATTCTTCTGCTTTGTCTGAGACTTTACTTATTGATTTAATTAAATTTTGGAAATATATGAATACTAACGGTTCTAGTTTCAACTCATATACCTTGGTTAATAGATTCCAATGAACCTCTCGAACTTCTCTTCTGAAATCGGAGATTTTTTTGATATATTGTGGACCTTCCGAGAAATCGACTAGAATTACTTTAATTAATTTCTCCAAATTGATTCCGATTTTGCCAACATTATCGACCATTTTTTGCAGACCTTCAATAAGTTCGGTTGGAGGTGTTGGATTAAATTGTAAAAGTTTTCTAACTACTATTTCGGTTTCATCAACAATTTTATCCATTCTTTCAATTATTTTCAATCTATCTGTGCGAGTAAAAACCATAGTTTCTTTCGAGAATATTCTTTCTATAATAATCTCGCGTGAGCGATCTTGCTTTTTTTCAGTAGATATCGTTTCTTCAGCTTTTTTTCTTGCTTCTTCTATATTATTTTGGCAGTATGCATTCACGGCATCTTTTGTAGTCTGGAATGCTTGATTTAGGAGATCTGCATTCTCATAAAATAAATCTCTTAGAGAATTTCCTTTTTCTTTTTTCAAACCTTTTTTCAAAATTGTACACGACCTTAAAATTTCAAAATTTCAATAATACAATAAATTATTTTTAGGATAAATAAAAGTTCAGATTTCTTAAAAGCATCAAAAAACTTAATAAAAATTGATGAAGAATTTTTTAATGGATTTGATGTTTCCATGAATTTGAAAGAAGTGACTGCCAAAGATATCATGAGTACAGATGTTACTGTTATAAAAAAGATGGAGAAAGTTACCGCCGCTGAAATGATGATGATAAAAAGAAATATTGGTGGTCTACCTGTTGTTTCAGATTCAGATAAATTAATTGGTATCGTAACACAAAGAGATATTTCTCTTGCACGTTCCATTATTGGCACTGAAGCATTTCATGTAGATGATTTATATTCTAAGAATCCTGTAAAAGCAACTGTTAACGAAAACTTGCCCAGCATAATAAAGAAAATGAACGATAACAACATCGAGCGAATACCTATTGTTAATGGAAATGACCATGTTGTGGGGATTGTAGTAACTAAAGATATTATTAAAGCTTTAGGCAATTTTTTTAGAAAATCCTAAGAATTTCGGAAATACGGCTCAGCTCGTTCATATTGTTGGGGTTTTCCCTTCTCAATTTTAAAATATTCTGATGTTTTTAATGGCCAATATGGATTTCTAAGAAGTTCACGACCCAACCATATTAAATCGGCTTTTTTATCTTTCAAGATCCCTTCAATCATATCTGAATCTCTCAACATTCCACCTGCTAAAATTGGAATTTTGGTCCCATTTTTAATTTCATTAGCAAAACCGATTTGATATCCTGGTTGCACGTTAGAAGGAAATCCCTTTTTAATAACTCCTCCACTACTGACATTAATAAGATCCACTGCCGTTGAACGATCTTGTTGAACCTCAGATAGCAAAGGAATAAAATTTTGCGGATGTAATCCTTCATTCGAATATTCTTCAGCAGAAATACGTAATCCTATTGGTCGTTTGAAATTATTTTTGACCGATTTTATAATTTCTTGTAGAAATTTAGCACCAATTCCATTTTTACAACCATAAGAATCTTCTCTAAGGTTTACTAAGGGAGAAATGAATTGATTAATTAGATATCCATGAGCTCCGTGTATTTCAACCATATCAAATCCAATTTGCTGAGCTCTTCGTGCTCCTTCACCAAAGACGCCCACAACTTGTTTAATATCTGATTCATCCATCTTAATTGGGATCGGATATTCATCACTAAACTGAGAATTCCAAGAAGAAATACATTGTCCCACGGTTGCTTTACGCCCTGCATGGGCTAACTGAATAGCAATTTTTGCCCCAAAACCGTGCACAATATCTACTAATGATTTTAATCCAGGGATCTGGTCATCATTCCATATTCCCAAATCATTTCCAGTTATTCTTCCTCTTGCTTCTATTGCAGTTGCTTCGATTATTATCAAACCAACTCCTCCTTGTGCTCGAGTTCCATAATGGACCAAATGAAATGGTTGGACAATTCCTTTTCGATCTGCGCTATACATACACATGGGAGGCATAACAATGCGGTTTTTCAAAGAAAGATCTTTAATTTTATATTCTGTAAATATCATTGCGATTTTCATCTTTGCTTTATAATAATATTATCTAGCTACTAATCGATTTTTAAAACTTCTATAATGATATATAATCAAAACCATATAGAAGATTAAAATGAAATTTCAAAAAATTTTAGTCCAAAATAATTTAAACTTAGAATTTTAGATTTTAATAACAATTTCAAAATTTTTTGCGTGATTAAGGAAATGGGAAAAAAGAAGAAAAATCAAGAGAATAATACCGATTCTTCAATATATGAGATATTTTCTGAATTTAAAAGCCCAGATTGGATTCCTTTTCCTTTTCAAAAACAATTTCATGAAGTATTTATCCCCAATGAATCTGAAATTGTTAGTTTGATTAATCTTTTTCGATCAAACTTAAAATTCCAAAAATTGAATACAATTTATTGGTATCTTCTACTCATAAAATATTCCCAAATTCCAATTTCTGAGCAAGAATATAATTTATATGATGATATTTTAAGTAATGAAATTGAAACGGAAAATTCTATTGGATTCTATGATAAAATTGAGTTTCTGAATAATAGTGGGAAAAAAAAAATTAAACGAAAAGAAAAAATTTTTCCCGATGTTTTTTCAACTTTTTATGCTTTAGCTGCTTTAAAATATACTGGGAGGCTTAATGAATACCTCCTAAGTGATGAAGAAAGAAAAAGAAAAAAAATTATTAGATTTTTAGACTCTTTAGTTGAAAATTCTCAAATTTATCATTGCTTCAATCCTCAATGTAAAATTTGCAGGCAATTACCTGAAACAGAAATAATTTTCCATATTTTCCTAACTTATGATCTTTTAGGGATTCCTCCAAGGAATCGTTCAACTTCATTTTTGCCTCTATTAAAAAGTTCAAAAGGGCAATATCGATATAATACGTTTAGATTATTATCACTTAGGTATCTAGGTTCGAAGACTTATATCAAAGAAGATGATCTAATTAAACTTCATAAAATACAGAAATCAGATGGTGGTTTTGTAGATGTCGATAACACTTTTTGGATCAGTCAAACGTTTAAGGCTTATGAGTGGCTCATTCCATATCAAGCTGGGCCAATTTTTTCGTATTTGGTAAAAAAAATTAATGCAATTGGTAAAATTGACCCATCTTCTAATGAAAACAATAATCAAATAGTTGACACAAGCCAAGCAGTTGTTCTTTTGGCAGGTATTTTTGAACTTTTAACTAATGAAGTAGAAGAACTGCTTTTTACCAACATGCCTTCTGAGAAAATTATTGATTTGGACATTCTCTCTATTCATGGTGGGTTAAAAGGGGCTGAAGAAGCGGTAATCAAATTCATTAATTCAAAATATAGCCTAACCCTTGAAATATTTAAGAATGAAGAAAGATTTGAAGATTATCTTTCAAATTTGCAATATCCTCATAGAGATCATGCAAGAGAAATATACAAACTTGTCCAAAACCAATCACAATTAGATATTAAGACATTTCGTAAGAATTATAATAGAGGACGTTATAAAAAAGATAGAATTGATGATAATTCTGTTATTTCCTTAATCTCTGAAATGAAAAAGCAGTATTTCTTTGATGGGCAAATTATCAAACGCAATAGATTATTTTCAACAAATTATCTTTTTAATCGAGATAGATTCATAAAAAGTGCTATAGTTTCAAACCGATTGGTGAAATATTCTGATTTAAAATCTGAGAAAGACCGACTAGAAGAAGTATCAAAAAATATTTTTAATATGACGCGTGAAATGGAAGAATCTTCCCAAAATATCATGCATGAAGTTGAATCATTGATAATTGCAAGTCAAATCAAGCTTGCAGAAGAAAGATTGCGTTTTAATATTAAATATAACATCACCAAAGCATTATTCTTTGAAGAAAATATCAAATCATTCCAAGAAGAATTCAATATTATTAGAGTAAAATCTCAATTAAGCCCGTTAATTGATAAGTGGGATAAAATTTATAGTAATTTACAACGTAATTTCTCAAATATATCTAAAATTTTGTCAATTAAAATTGATGGATTGAAAGAAGAACAGGAACAGTATCAATTATCTTGTCAACTAGAACAACACGTGAATCAAAAAATTCACATGATAATTGAAGAATTTGATGATTTTCAAAGTAAATTTCGGTCAAATCTTAAAAGCGATTATTCAAGAGAGGCTGTCATGCTATTAATGTCTGATTTAAAACAGTTAGAAGAGATTTCGTCAAAAAATGATCAAGAAATACAAAAAAAATCTTTTAAAATTACAAATAAAGCATCTGAAGTAAGTTCATTAAGACAGAAAGTTATTAGTTTATGGGTATCCAACCTCAAAGAGTTTCAAAATTCAATCAATTACTTCCACTTAGGTTTTTCCCTATGGAAAGACAAAATATCCATTTTGGGAAAAAAAAATGATGATATAATAAAACACCTTGATGAAATTAAACAAAATACAAAAGATTTGATTCTAAAGAAGAAATATAAAAACGCTTTATCTACAATAGAAAAAGATTTTTCAGGAATAACTAAAGAGATAGAGTCTTTTTCACAATCTCTCAAGAAAGAAATTGATAAATACTACAAAAAAAATCGAAAATTAGGACCTTTAATTCAAAATATTATTACGGAATGGCTTGTAATTAGGAACCAGCTAGAAAATTCAAGTCAGGATATGCAATATGAATTGCAAAATTCAGTTGAAATGGATAAGAAGAGATTTAAAATTGAAATGTTCCGTCTATCAATAGAAAAACAGATTACTAAAACTCGTCAAAACTTTATTGAATTTGAAAGAGATTTAAATTCAATGATTCAAAAGGGTCAAAGTAATCAGCAATCGTTTGATGACAAATTTTCTAAATTAAAAACCAATATCTCCAACAATCAAGAAAAATTAGATAAGCAATTAAAAAATCTTAAAAAGGGTTTTACTGCTGAAATTCCCGAAATAAGTACGATTTGGCAACAATGGGGGGATTTTATAACAGAATCAAATCAAAATCTTCTAGATTTAAAAGAAAAATACTTAGATGAAGAAGTTCTAACAAAGATCTTCAAATATGCAAAGGAGCAAAAAACGAATTATATAACACTTTTTATTATTGCAAAATTACTTTCAGAGAATGAGAATGTTTTAAAATCCAGAATAATCAATTTGATAAATTCTGACCGTATCAATGCCAAAATAATCGATGAGACACCTGTAAAAATTGAATTACATAATATGATTTGGCGTATGAATGAAAGGTTGAATAAGTATACAGAAGTTATTTTTAGAGATCTTGAAGCACATTTTACAAAATTTCAGCGATATTATGAAAATTCAATAGTAAATCACCAATTTTTACGTGATGTATCTCAAATTCAATCCATGACATCATCTTTCAAAGAGAACCTAACTGAAATTTCTAAAAACTATAATAATTTTCTTAATGACCTTAGGATTGACACTGAATATGAATTAATAAAGGAGAATTCTCATAATTTTCGTAAGAGGATCAATGATT
Organism: Promethearchaeum sp.; assembly: GCA_030613185.1. Classification (GTDB taxonomy): domain Archaea; phylum Asgardarchaeota; class Lokiarchaeia; order Sigyniarchaeales; family Promethearchaeaceae; genus Promethearchaeum. The sequence goes on along the minus strand of JAUWMK010000089.1, from coordinate 5,671 downwards.
ATGATTCAATCATAAAAAATATGAAAGTTGCTTGTGAAAAAACATCAGATTACGATAGATTTCTTAATAATAAACTGCATTTTCTGGAAAAAAATATTATTAATTCTGAAATCACCAGAATAAGTCAAGAAATTCAAAAACGAGATAAAATCGATTATAAAAACAATATTGATTGGTTAAAATCTCAAAAAAATAAATTTAAGTCGGAAATGATTAAGTTAAGTTCGGAAATTGAGAATTATAAGAAAATAAATACATTGATTTTTCCACAAACTGTTTCAATAATAGCGGATTTGGAAAACAATTTTAATTTAAGAAAAAAAGAGTTTATAGAGAAATATCACAATATAATAGAGGATATTTTTGATAAAATAAATGCACTTGATCTCAGAAAACTTGGAAACAAAATGGAAGAAATAATCAAAAATAAGCAAGATGAATTGAATAAAATATTAAACCACTTTAATTTGGAAATTCGGAATAAAATTAGGAGTAGGGATTATTTCAGTGCTGTAAAAAAACTAAGAAAATTTATGCTGATAGATAAAAATCTAAAAACATTTGACAAAGAAATCAAATCAACCAATAAAGATTTAGTGAACAAAAATAAGGTTTGGGAAATTAAAAGCAAATATCTTATTGAAGAATGGGATAAATACAATGAAATTTTCCATAATGCCATTATGAGTCAGTTTATTGCACTTCAAACCGAACTCATTTTACAATATACCCTTTTTGCTGTAAGGGCTCTAAAAGGAAATTTCATTCCTCTAAAAAAAATCATGCAAGATCTGAATTTTAAACATGAGACAATTCAGCATACCTTAATGAGTTTAATTGGAGACGGCATCCTAAAAGGAAAGATACATCTAACATATGATATTTATCTTGAATCTGAGAGTGGGAATTTAGATGATGAAACATTAGCTGCTCTTGCTATTACCAAATCTACAAATGTCAAATTCTATTTGTTTGTTCAACGATTAGCAAATGTATCTTCTTTAATTGCACCTGTATTGGCAGCACTTGCGTCTATTCTTACAATAGTATTTTATCTCTCTAAATTTGCTCAATCTGTGCCATATCTTATTTTCTTTGTTTCATTAATTGTTGTCGTTAGCATTTTTCTATTTATTTGGTTAAGAAGGGGCCGGAAAAAAGCTTTAGAAGCAAAAATAATATCATAAATGAACTAAATGTCAGAATTGATTAAAATTAAAAAAGAATCTCTTTTTTCAAATACTTTTTTCCTAATTCCAAAGTCGATCTCTTTATCAATTTTCATTATATCGATTATTTCTTCTCGAGCTGCTTCATAAAGATTATCTAAATCACAATATAATCTTGTTCCGCGCTGCGATCCTATACAATCCATTGTAGAAATTATCCAATTAAAAATTCTTTTTGTTAAAAAAAATTTATTTTTCTTTGTTTTTCTTGTTTGTTTTAGTAATTCAAGTCTGTTTTTTGATTCTGTCGTTAAATAATTAGTAAAATCTTGAACTAATTCTTTTCCGGGATAGTTTTTTTGATTCTTAACATCTGTTCTTTTTTGGTTATGTTGATCAATTAATTTCTCGATTTCTTCAATCGAATTAAGTTTTTTATTTTCTTTGATTTTAAGATATTCTTGTTTGATTTCTTCCAGTGATTTTGATTTATATTCTGGCAATTTTTCCGATCTTTGAATTTTTGGAACTGTATTAATACTTCTGGGATGTTTTAGTAATTCATGCATTTTTTCTTCCCTTCGATGGGATACAAAAGAATATATTTCATCCAATGAATTTGATTGAACCAGAAAATAGCACTTACCTACTTGATGGCGTCCAGTTCGACCACGACGTTGTATTAATCGGATCTCACTTGGAATTGATTCATAAAAAACAACTGCATTTACGCTGGGGATATCTAATCCTTCTTCTGCTACAGATGTTGCAACTAAAACATTGAATTGATTAGTTGAAAAATCTTTTATTATATTTTTTTGCTCTTTTTGATTAAGACCTTTATCATTAACTTTAGTTGCCTGCCCAACAAATCTCTTTGCATGAATTGGGCAAGAAGAAATTGTAAAATCATTTAGTTCTTTTATTAGATATTTAGCCATTTCGCGATATTGAGTAAAAATAATTATTTTTGCATTTGAGTTCTCATTGAATTCATCTCTAAGGATGTCAAATAAAACAGGTATTTTGGGCGATTTTCTAATGGGATTTAATATTCTTTGGGCACCAATGATATATTTTGAATTAAGTAGTCTTTTTACTCGTTTATTTCCATTAAATGCTCTTTCTTCAAGTTTTTGAAGATATTTTCTGAACATTCGGATATCTTGAGTTGTTAGCAATTCTTTAAGGTGTTCTAAATAAATTCCATTAATTGCATGATTTAGGATTCTTGATTTATTCGGGATATTATCATTTTTAGTTTTATCAAATATGTCTAGTAAGTGTGGATAATTCAATCCTCCATAATTACCCCCCAAACCATACCTTTCAAGATCATCTTTGGTTAAATAAGGATCTAAAAGAGTGTCTATCAATTTAAGATCTTGTATTAGTTGGATAAATTGGAATTTAGAAATATAATTTCTTTTAGGTAATATTTCATTTGCAAACATGAAATCTCGAATTTTATGAACTGCAGTATCTAAAATTAATTGAGCTTTCAGAATCTCATCAGGCGATTCAATTTTTTTGAAGATACTGTTTATTCCAAAGGTATAATCTCTAACATCCGGGCTATCAAGATCACGAAATATAATTTGTTCAATATGGAGTGTTTCACACAGTTCATTTATTCGGAATAAATCCTTTCCAGGTGATGCTGTTATTCCCAATATCAGCGGATGTTTATTCTGAGCCATATATTGAGAGGCAACGAACGTATAAGCGTATTTTTTACGTGCTTTATGGGTTTCATCAAAAATAATTTGACCGATACCTTCAAGAGAATAGAATCCTGCTTTGAGATCATTTTGGATAATTTGTGGCGTTGAAAAAAAGATTTGATTATTATTTAGTGCAAAAGTTCGTTTGATAGGTGTTAAATTACTGGAAAAGAGACAACACTTAACTTTTGGATTTAAAAACTTTTGAAATACATCATAATGCTGTAATACTAAAGGGCGAGTAGGAGCTAACACAAATATTTTTGATTTGGGAGCTTTCTCTAATATATTTACTAAAGTCATAAGTGCTATAATCGTTTTTCCTAGGGCGGTTGGTAGAACAACCAATGTATTTTGATTTGAAGCAATTTTAGAAATTTTTACCTGATAATCTCTCCATTCAATAAGATCTGTCTTCAATAAAGGATGTGAATAAAATTGAGGATTTTTGTCAATTGAACGGGGAGATTTCATGATATTTGCCACAAACTTACACCTAAATTTGAAATTATTTTAATAGGAGCATTTATCATCTTAAAAAAATAGAGTTCAGTGAATTTCTAAATTATTTAGATTTGCCGTCACTTAAAAATTATACTTCATAATCTTTTCAACTAAGCACGAATTGAACCACTATTTTTCCATTAGTGCAATAGATTTTTTAGTGTTGATCAATCAAGGTATTATAAATATGGATACTTTAAGAAGAAAAAGGTATGACGATAAAATAAAATATGTTAAAGAGTCGTTGAACTTTTTTAAGAACTTTGGAGATGACGAATTATATAATAGGGGGATTTTATATTCGATTCAAGTAGCAATAGAAAGTACTGTGGATCTTGTTGCAATGCTTGTAAAAGATTTAAATATAATTGTTTCGGATGACAAATCAAATATTGAAAATCTAGTTGAACGCATGAAGTGGGATGATAAATTAACGCAGAATCTTATTAAAGCAAATGGATTACGCAATATTATTGTACATCAATACAATGGAATTCAAAAAGAAATCATATCTAAAACCATTTTCATATTACAAACAAATTTATTTACCTGGATACAGCACATTGAAGAGGTCGTCGTTGAAATTGAAAACAATTGAACAAATACAGCAAGATTTTTCTGAATTAAGAAATCAGTTTGAGATCTTATTGTATGGATCACGCGTAAAAGGAGGTGCACGTCCTAAATCTGATTATGATATTGTAATTATCACCCGAAATCGTAATTATAACGAAAATCTCCAAGAACAAATCGATATTTTGAAATATTATCGAAAAGAATACGATGTACGTATTTTTGAATTACTCCCAATTCATATCCAGATGAGTATTATTTTTAATAATCGCATCATTTTTGGGGATGAGTTAGAATTATCTGAATATTTTTATCAATATCGAAAAATCTGGCGTGATTGTAAACATCGAACAATCCAGATTTAAGAAAGATTATATTCAACTTGGTAATCTCTCCATTCAATGAAATCCTTCTTTAGTAAAGGATGAGAATAAAATTGAGGATTATTGTCAATTGAATGGGGGGACTTCATGATATTTGCTACAAACTTACACCTAAATTTGAAATTATGCTTATAGGGGCATATATCATCTTTAATAAAATAGAGTTCAGTGAATTTTTAGTTTATTTGAAATTTAATACACTTAATAGAATCCACTTAGAAAAAATTAAAATACTTAGTAATTCTTTATCGTCTTAGTAAAAAAAATGATACAAAAAACTGTAAAAATCACTAATAAAGGAATGATCTCAATACCAGCAATCCTCCGAAAGAAATTTAATCTCAAAGATGGAGATTATATCATTATTGGAGAGAATGAAGATGGTACCATGAAAATAAAACCAATCATACCATTTGATGAACTTAAAAAAAAATCTGCTACCGTAGAAGAATTTCGAGAAATTTACCATAAATCTAAGCAAGAAGAACTTGATTTGGAGTTTTAAAAGTGCAAGTTAATTGTATAGATGCTGGGGTCCTTTCGCTCTTTTTCATGAAAAACACTCCGAGAGAAATAACCCTATTAATGGATAGTGTAAAAAAAGATTCAGAAAATACTTATATTGCCAAAGAAATACTGATTGAAGTATACAAGCATTTATGTATTTTAAAGGGAAATTCATACGCCGAATCAATTTTACAATCCTTCTTCAGAACTTATAATGTTAATTTAATTGATTTAACTCACGAATTAATTGTTAAAGCAGGAAAATTAAAATGTCAACATCGAACTAAGTTATCGTATAATGATTGCATTACAATTGCCATTTCTTTGCAAAAAGGAGCAATTTTTCATACAACCGAGAAAGATTTGCCAGCAATACCCCATCTTCGAGCGAAAACATACAAATTCTAATCTAACTAAACCTAATTAAACAATTCAGAAATCACCCAATTTAAATTGAAGACTCCATAGTAAAAGGAAGAATGATATGTGTTTTGAAAGCAATTGCGACCATGGGCGATATTGGGGATGTTATGGAATTAATTAATCCCCGAGGTTGCTCAAAATCTAATTGACGAGTGGGCAAATCTCGATGTAATTAGGTTTTAGGAAAGTTATCCCTTTGTATTTATTTAAAGATATAACGGGCTCGATATCGCGATTTTTTTTCCTTTCTCACTTTATTAACTTTTTTTTATCCCTCAAAAATCTTTTGAAGTTGTAATTTGAGCCCATATTCCAATACTTGTAGAAGAAAGCCCTCGGCACTCAACACAGACCCTTGCTCCCGCTCGATTCGACGACGAAAATAAGG
>JAUWMK010000339.1 GCA_030613185.1 Promethearchaeum sp. | reverse complement strand
GTTGTTGATTTAAAAGTAAATCTAGAGAAATCTACAACAGTAGAAGATGTTAACGCTAAAATGAAAGAAGCCGCATCAGGTTATCTAAAAGGAATTTTAGAATATACTGATGATGCAATAGTAACTACCGATATCGTTGGCAATCCCGCAAGTTCTATTTTCTCGAGCTTGTGGACCAAGGTAATCGGTGGCACTTTCTGTGGTGTCGTTAGCTGGTACGATAACGAGTGGGGTTATTCCAATCGTTTGGCAGATTTAATTGTCAAAAAATTACAAATCATTAATAATCTCAATTATTTTTTTTATTTTATTTTTAAAATTCAACACTAAATTTCAGGTTAAAAACATAAATAAAAGATTAAAAGAAAAGGATGTGATTATTTGTACTCCAGAGGAAATGGTTTATTAAAAGAAGAAAAATCCTTAGAAGAGACACATAAAATAAGAGAAACAATTTATGCAATGGATGTAATAAATTCAAGAGATAACGCGAAAAATTGAAAAATATAATCACTCACTTTTTGATAAAATGAACTGAAATTTGTAGTTTTGCTATTGGAAAGTTTTCATAAAAAAAGAATGTAAACCCAAAAAAGAAGTATCCAAGAAATATACTCTTTATTCAATATTTTTTAAATGAATCTTGCCTGCAAATTTTGGGATAAAATAAAGAGGAATTAATGATAAAAGAATAATCATTGCGCCAATTAGAAATATTTCTGGAGCGGGAATATAGCCAGCTTTTCCACCAATAATTGCAGGAGTTCCGAAATTATGAATTATTAATGCTCCAAGAGGAGCACCTAAAACCATTGGAATTGCAACCATAAATATTATGCGTACACCCTGAAATTTTCCAATCTCACCTTTGGGATATCGATCTTGAAGCCAAGACATGAGAATAATACCCGATCCTATCTGAAAACAAAGTTGTAATGCAAAACCAACAGCGAAAAATATATTGTTACGTAAAAATGCCAATGGTAGAAGCATAATTCCAGTACAAAATACCATTAGCACCAGTTGGGGTTTACGATTGAACTTATGACTAATCATTCCGATTCCAATAGATGCAATAGAAGCAACTAAAATTGCAGATGCCCCAGCAATACTTATCATCGTTTTTGAAAAACCCAAACTATATTCCATGTAGATAAACAAATAAGGGAAATAGATTTGATTTCCTATTCCTGATATAGCCATATTCAGAAATAAAAGAAAAAGAATTCTATTTTTCCGAATCGTCTGTGGTGTTAATGTATATATAATTCCCCGCCATAATGATTCTTTCGGTTTTTGGATAGTTTCATCCGGAAATTTAGGTTCTTTCATAATCAAACCTGCAATTAATCCAATTAGTGAAACAGTTCCTCCGAGAATATAAAAGAAAATGAAATATCCGAAAGTATCAATGATAATTCCAGCTAATCCTAATGCGATAAGATTTGCAAATAATGCTGAAAATGAAAGAATTCCTTGAACACGCCCTCTATTGGTCGAATCACTAATATCAGTACTCCATGCATTAAAAGCAGCGTCATTTGCAGTTGAACCAAAGAATGTCATTACAGAATCCAATATTATCACTAACACAATTGCAAATCCCACATTTTTTAATAAGGCTGGTTCTGGAAAAATGGCCGTAATGATTCCCCAAATAACATATCCAAATAAGATATATGGACGGCGGTGTCCCCATTTTGAACGGGTTCGATCACTTAAACTTCCCATGATTAAAGTAGCCAAAGTCGCTGTGATGGCACTTAGAGCTACCATCCATGCAATAGGTCCTGGATTCGGTGTTAATTCATCAAATACAAATGTATTAAACCATGTATTCTCAACAGCCCAAGCAATTTGCCCCGAAATGCTGAGCATTAATAAGACCAAGACATTTTGAGCACCTAATTTAGTTACTTTAATTGTTTTTTCTGTTTGTAAAGTATTATTAGGATTTAGAAATTTCTCTTCTTCGAAATTATTATTCATAGTTTTTATCCTTCCTTAATCTTGAAATAGCTTTTTATGTTGCATTTTAAGCCATTCTATATCAATTTTAATTTTTTCTCTATCATAAGTAATCAAGCCATTTACTTCTTGTTCGACATCTGTAATCTGTGTGTAAACGGCTACATTCAGTCCTTTAATTATTAACGGCTTTAATTTTGTAAGAAGTGCTTTATATTGTTCCTTTAATATTTTAATATCAGAAATATTACGATATCCCCATTTACGCCGTTTTGTTTTCCAGATATGATCCGGGATTGGTAAACCAAGACCTCCAAATTCAGTTAAACCCAATGCCCGATCATCTTTTAATTTTGGAATACCGGGTCCAGGATATGGATGAATTGAATTTATATCACCCACATTATAATCAACCCATCCACTGGCACTATCGATTAATCTGGTAGAATCTAATCCACGAATGCATTTTGTTACCTTTTCGGTTTGGAATTGTCCCCATCCTTCATTAAAAGGCACCCATACAATAATTGACGGAAAATGAAAAAGATATTGAATCATTGAACATAATTCTTTAAAATAATTTGCTCTTACATCCTTTTTTTTGCGTCCAGTGCACCACGATTTTTTAAAGCATTTTGCAAAAAATAATTGCAATGGCCAAAGCCAATTCCCGTAGACACCACCTGAAGGCATATCTTGCCACACTAAAAGACCTAATCTATCACAGTGGTAATACCAGAGTGCAGGTTCGATTTTAACATGTTTCCTTATCATATTAAAACCCATTTTCTTAATAATTTCTAAATCCCAGTACATCGCTTTATTAGTTGGGGCAGTGTAGAGACCGTCCGGCCACCATCCTTGATCTAACGGGCCATATTGAAAAATAAATTGGTTGTTTAATTCAATTCTTGGGATGCCTTGTGAATCTTTTCGTATAGCAATTTTTCTCATCCCAAAATAAGAGTAGATGTGATCTATCTCTTGATCTCCCGAAAGGAGAGTAACTTCAATATTGTAAAGATATGGCGAATTTGGAGACCAAAGATGAAATTTTTCTTCTTTTAGATGAATTTGAGCATGGGACATTTTAGCAACAATAGGAATCTCAATTTCCATAATTATTGAGACATTTGAAGCGTTTGAAGTGTTTGAAACTTGAGAAGCAAGTGAAGCATTTTGAATATTCGCTTCAAATACTTTAATTTTTGCACGTAAATCAATATTTGGTTGAAATTTATTGAGTTTTATACTTAATTGGAGTGATTTATTATCACAATCAGAAATCGGTTTAAGTTCAGCAATAGAGATATTTTTAACGGGTTCAAGCCATACTGTCTGCCAGATTCCGCTCATAGCATTATAAAATATCGTATAAGGATGGATTTTTTGCTTTCCATGTTCTTGTTTACCTTTATCCGTTGGATCCCATACAGAAATGACAATTTTATTTGGTTTTTCTGGATCTTGATATAAAGCTTTTGAAATATCAAAGGAAAAAGGAATATCACCGCCTTGATGTGTTCCAATGTGCTGATCATTTATCCAAACAGTCGTTTCCCAATCAACACCTCCGAAATAAAGCAAAATATTTGAGGTTTCGGGAAATTTATAATTTTTTATCCAATCTTCTGGGAGTAAAAAAGTGCGTCGATACCATATTTGTTGTTTTGGAGATAAAGATCGTTTCACTCCTGAAAGTGCTGATTCAACGGGGTAAGGAACTAAAATCTTTCCATCCCATTTTGTTATTTCTTGATTACTTTTTGAAATGTCAGTTATTGCATAGTCCCATTCGCCGTTAAGATTTAGCCAGTTTTTCCGTTGTAATTGCGGTCTGGGGTATTCGGGCCATGGTTTTTCAGGATTTATATCAAAAGCCCACCGTGTGATTAAATCTCCTTCAATTGGATGCCAAGTGGATGAAAGTGAATTCATTTCTATTTTAAACATATCTTAAGATTTAAAAATTTTATGAAATTGAATATAAAATGAGAGAAGAAAGAAGATAAAATTTTTAGTTAAATGAGTTAAAATTATTTTTTTTTGATTGTGCGTAACACCAAACATCTTTATAAGTTCGGGAGAAAAATTTGTGCTCTTGAAGCGTGTATTGATATTACTTCACATAATATACTTAATCGTTAAAGAGTGAGAAATTCTTAATTCAAAACACATCGTCATTTATTTTTTCACTTTCTTACTTTTCAATATTAATAGTATGTATTATTTAACGAAAAATTATGACTCTTTTATCTTATTAATATGATTTTTAACTATGAATCATAACTCAAGGTAAAGTATAAGTTTAGAATAAGAAATGTATAATTCTCTTAAAAAGTATAATAATCAAGTATACACAGGCATGAAGATTGGTGGATCTCATAAATGGATCTACAACGACGGAAAATGGACTGAAACAAAAACCGCTCCAAACAAGTGGACAATAAACTTTAATAGTGTGAAAACAAGAATAAATCCAGCGCCGTCTAATTCAGGGGCTAATATTGGCACAAAATTTCATTGGTACGTTATTGCCGATCAAATCGCGACTAAACTAAATAAAGATTCTTATATGACGCAAATGAAAGGCATTAAATATAAAATTGGTCATAAGCGTCCTCAATGGCGCACTTTTAGTTACAATTATCCTGAGCAAAACTCGTACAAAGAACGAGTCATAAAAATATTAGAAGATATTCTTAACAAATTAAGGAATGAAAATTTACCTAAAAACAACTCAATAGCTCGATTTATTTAATGAAATATAATTGATAGATAATAATATTGAAGTCCAATCTGAGATTTTAATTTCTTCAATTTTTTTATTTTGATTTATATTGGATCTATCCGGTTTATGAGTAAAATTTTATCAAAATCCGTATCATGAGAATAAATTTCTTGAATCTTATTTTCTAATAAACTTGCCGCAATTAAGGAATCCCTCCCTCCAGTTTTATATTTTTCAGCTATCTCAAATGCAAATAATACTGAAGATGTAGAAATGTCAAGCACGTTGATATTTTTCGAGTCCATAATTGCAACTAACCGCTTCTTAACCTCAACCTCTTTAAATTTAAATGCTTTAACTAACGCGTGAAAACATTCCATAAATACAATTGAAGGAATACTTACGAGTTCTTTTCCATTAACTATG
>JAUWMK010000153.1 GCA_030613185.1 Promethearchaeum sp. | reverse complement strand
AGGAGCTTTTCTTTTTTATATGTGAAAACCATGTTAAAGATGAAAATGGCGAAGGAGTTGAGTAGAAGAAATGACCTTCTTCAAAATATAGCAAAAAATCGTAAATTAAAGAACTTCAAAAAAAAATATAATAAAAAAATGAATTAAAATAAGTAAGTAAAAAAAATCTATTTGTTTTTTTCTCCACGAGTTATCAGCAACAAGACTGCAAAAAATATAACTCCAAATAGCACAAGGAAAACCCAAATAAGTGATGGATCGGGAGCCAATATAAATGCGAGGTACGAAAATGGAACCAAAAATATAAGTGTAAGAATAGCTAAAGCAGCTAGAGTAACCTTTGCATCTTTCAAGTCTAACACAATCGGAATGATAATTGCAATGGTTAATATTGTAACTAATATCTTATAGGTTATTATAATCCCAAGTACCGGAGCATTTGTAGCTGTAGGATTCAAAAGTGGAATATAGAAGAAATTCCAAATTGTATCCGCACCTTCTTTCATATTATTATTCGCTCCTTTCAGAGAAGGTAGTACTGCTGATAATATCAGGTTAATTACTATTCCAATAATCAACATTAAAGCAACATCGTCTGCATCTTTGAATCCTGTTTCTTTATCTTTTATGAAAATATCACGAATTACGGCTAATAACCAAAATATTGTTAGTACCATCATGGATCCTGTTAATCCGAATTCATATAATCCTTTCTTGGTAATAGCGTACCAGAGAAAATTGGCTGGTAGCAATGCAGCGATATATGCGATCGAGCCATATTTATCCCCTCTTCTAAAAAGATCATAAAACAGGAATATCAGGTAGATAATCGTAAAAGATATCAACAAAATAAGGTCGGCTAAGTCTATCGGTAATTGATTTAACATTTTTATTCACATTTTTTTTTTTTAATTTATAGTTTATTAAAAATATGTTATCTTGAATATTTTAAATATTTTAGGTGTCAATTTTTAGCATCTAAACAAAAACAATTTCAAAACTTTTAAACCTATTTAAAGATAAATTCATATATTCATGGATGAAAATAAGGAACGTTTAAAGCGGGAAATTATCGGTTTAAGAATTTTTACAGGCTCATTTCTTGCTGAAGTTGAGAAAATTTTTGGAACTGCGACAATTAAGGCGATACTAAATAGGTTAGGTCAAAAACCCGCTGAAATCGTATCAGAGCACATTTTAGAAAAATATGAGAAATCTATTAAAAAACCATTTGAGAACATAGGTGCAGTTTACACAATTTTTGAAAATACAATTACTCAATTATACGATTCAGAAATTATTTCAGTTTCTCAAGAAGATTTAGAGGATAAATTTGTAATTCGAATTAAGAACATATGTGCCTTTAGACATTCAATCAGGATTCGAGATGATATCTCCTATGGTGGAACTCTATGTGAATTCACAATCGGATATTTTGAAACTGCACTGAAAATGTTAACCGGACTTAAAGTGGAATATCAATACCTAAAAAAAGAATCTACTGATGATCATTGTGTTATAGATTTAATATTTTGGAAAAAGAAGAAAACTGAAGAGCAATTAGGGATAGAAGAAAAAATTGAACCAAAAGAGGGCATAAATATTGAAGATAAACCTGAGAGTGAAATCGAACCTAAGGGTGAAAAACCAATAGATACTAAAGAACCCAATGATGAAATTGAAAAAGAAGAGAGTTAAGAAATATATAAGCAACAGAGATGCTTAATTTATAAAATAAAAAAAAATGTTGTGATTGAGATGATACCTAGCACTTTTTACGAATTCCCTATTGGAGATTTAGATGATTCATTTCGTTTTGCTATTTTTGGAATTCCTTGGGATGCAAATTCTACAAATGTTATTGGAAATACAAGAAACGCTCCCAGAGAACTTAGGAATTTAACATCGTTTCTAGGTCGATCAACAGAAAAAGGGGATAATATAATGGAATTTAATGCAGTTGATTTTGGTGATGTTTCAGTATACTCTTCCTTACCAGATTTGACACGTGAGCGAATATCTTTAATGATAAAAGAATTTATTCCCTGGAAAAAACCTTATCCAATACCGATTATGATTGGTGGAGATCATTATTGTTCATTCCCTGTTATCAAAGCGTTAGATGAAAAACGATCTGAATTAAAACAAGAAAAATTTGGTGTTTTAATTTTTGATGCCCATTTGGATTTTTATGATAAATGGTTAGATGTAGAAAAAAATTTTCACTGTACTGTATCCAAGCGAATTTCAGAATTACCAAATATTACTGCAGAAAATATGGCAATAGTTGGTGTCAGAGATATGGATACTATAGAGGTTGAAGAAGCAAAAAAAGATAATCTCTTTTATATACCGTCATATAAATTTTCTCCAAAAGGTGCTTCCAGTGGGATATCTAAGCAAATTGAGAATATTATTAATCATTTTCAAAAACATGGCATATCAAATCTTTATATCTCAATTGATATCGATTGTATTGATGGAGCTTTAGCACCGGGGACCCCTTATGCAATTCCGGGAGGTTTTAAATATCGCGAACTTTGGTTTATGCTCCAAAAGATAATAGAAAAATTTGAAATAGTTGGCTTGGATGTAGTAGAAGTTGCCCCTGACCTTGATACATCGTCAAAAGTCACTCAAATCACTGCAATTAAATTAATAACAGAGATTATGGGATTTATAACTCAAAAATCTAAGAGAGTTTAAAAAAATGAAAGAAATTGAAGAAACAAAGAATTATCGCCCCGTTGAGCAAATTGATGTTTCTGCAAGTCAAGATATTGTAGAATTAATGAATAAATTTGGTAATATGGGATTTAATGCTAAAAGATTAGCACAAGCTTGTCAAATATATGAAAACATGTGTAAGGAAAAAAAATGTGTGAAATTTTTCGCATTATCGGGAGCATTAGTTCCTGTTGGGTTACAAAAAGTAGTTTATGATTTTATTGACGAAGGGTTTATTGATGTTTTAGTCACTACCGGGGCAAATTTGACTCATGATGTGGCAGAAGCTTTAGGAGATCATCATTTACAAGGTTTTTCTTCAGAAGATACAAAAATTGATTCGCAATTGCATGAAGAACACCTAAACCGAATTTTTGATGTTTTTATGCCAAATAAAATCTATGAAAACATGGAAGATTGGATTCACTCTTTTAAGATTGATCATAAAGCTTCAGTTAAGGAAACATTATGGGCGTTAGGTGCCAAATTATCAAAAGAGAGTCATTCAATCCTTCAAATTTGTTCAGAAAAAAAAATTCCAATTTATTGTCCCGCTTTTACCGATTCAGGTTTGGGAATGCAATTATCATTCGCATATCCTAGCATGAACCTTAATCAATTTGAAGATCTACAAGAAATGATTAACAAAGCATGGGATACTAAAGTTGCGGGAGTTTTTATCGCAGGAGGAGGAGTGCCTAAGAATTTTATTTTTCAAGCAATGCAATTTTCACCCAATTCAGCAAAATATGTTGTTCAAATAACAACAGATGCCCAAGTATCTGCTGGAGGATTATCATCTGCTTCATTAAGCGAAGCTATTTCATGGGGTAAGGTATCAACAAAAGGCGAGACTGTGCAAGTTCATATGGATTGTACAATCGCCTTACCATTAATCTTGGCATTTTTGAAACAGAAAAAAAAGTTAGGAATTATTTAGAGGTTAAAAAAATATGAAATATCGAAAAATGGGTTCATTAGATTGGAAAGTATCAGCTTTAGGTTTTGGAGCTATGCGACTTCCAATGATTAAAGATGGTGACACAGAAAAAGTAGATGTTCCGGAAGCAATTAGGATTATAAGGTACGGAATAGATAATGGCATAAATTATGTTGACACTGCTTGGCCGTATCATGGAGGAGAGAGTGAAAAAATTGTTGGAAAAGCTTTGAAAGATGGATATCGAGAAAAAGTGAAATTAGTAACTAAGCTACCGATGTGGGTAGTTAATAAAACCGAAGATTTTGATGAATTCCTCTCTAAACAGCTTGAAAAATTGCAAACAGATTATTTGGATATTTATTTGTTTCATGGTTTGAACAGGGGCCGTTTTCAAAAAATTAAAGACCTAAATTTGATCGAAAAAATGGAAAAAGCTCGTGAAAAAGGTTTAATTCGACATATTGGATTTTCATTTCACGATTCTTGGGAGGTTTTTAAAGAAATTATTGATTTCTATAACTGGGATATGGCTCAAATTCAACATAATTATATTGACATTGATTACCAAGCCACAACTAAAGGATTGAAATATGCAGCTAATAAAGGGATTGCAGTTGTTATTATGGAGCCAATTAAAGGAGGAAAATTAGCAAATCCAACACCCGAAGTTGCAGAAATATTAAAAAAAACTTCGATTCAACGTACACCAGTTGATTGGGCACTACAATTTTTATGGAATAAACCGGAGGTCACTGTTGTGCTTAGTGGAATGGGTTCTTTTAAGATGGTTGAAGAAAATATAAACAGTGCGAGTAATTCTGGGAAAGATCAATTAACTTCTCAAGAAACAGATATTATTGAGCAAATTGCACAAGCATTTCGGAAAGTTATCAAGATACCATGTACCGCTTGTGGCTATTGTCTTCCTTGCCCAAATGGGGTAAATATTCCAGGAAACTTAAGTTATATAAATGAATTAGCTTGGGGAAGAGAGAAAAAACTTCTTGAAAATTGGTATGGAACAATGGCTAAAACTGAAGAAGAACTAAAAGAGAAACCAAGAGAAGGTAATGCAAGTTTATGTATAAAATGTGGAGAATGTCTTGAAGCTTGCCCTCAATTTATTGATATTCCAACTGAAATGGAAAAAATAAACGAAATTTTTGGAAATGGAAAGGACTTTAAAGATTTTTATTAAAGTCTAAATTTCATTTGTTCTTAAGATTCTTCAAAATTATTTCTCTTTTATTGCAGAATCTGGATATACATGTTTTTGGAGCTTATTAAACGCATATTGTGATGTAGAAAATATTGTTGCCCCAAATTTTTTCATGATGGCTCCTAATTCTTCGTCGAATATTCTTGTGTATACTTTCAAATTGGGATATTTTTGATGAAAATGCAGGGTTAAGTTAAGAGAATCTGAAAACTCACTTTCTTCTTTCCAGCAAATAAATATTTGAGAAACAGTATTCAGATCTATATGCTCTTCAATAGCATTTAAAATAGTGGCATTATCACTAAATATTGTAATTTTTTCATCATCATCATAAAAACTTGCATCTATGATAGGATCTATTAGGAAAGTTTCACGTTGTTGTTCTCTACCTAGATATTCTGTAATTCGTTGAGCAAGACTATCTCTACCTAGAACAATAACTTTTCCTCTTTCTCCTATAGTCCATTCACGTACTGATTCTAATGCCCATTTTGATGTAGAAAAAGATAAAGCGTTAAATGGTTCTCTCGATAAATATTCAGAATAACCTTCACCTAAAATCCGGGTATAAATTGAGCATTTACTATTTAATCCCCTCACTTTCTCACAAACAACAATAATTTCTCGAACATCGTTTACAACTAGAAATACTTCTTTTGCAAATTTTACTCCTGCAGATTCAAGGTTGGAAAGATCAGTTGGATCTCCTACAATAACAGGTTCTCCTTCTGAAATTAATAAATCAACTTTTTCTTCATTTTCTTCGATTACTGTATAGGGTTTGTGATGGTCTTGAAGATATTCAACAATTCTCCGACCAAAATGGTGATAACCAATAATAACTGAATGATTTCGTTGTTTTTCAGCCATTAATTTTGATGTTAAAACAGGATTGAATTTTTCGATTAAAGCACCAAAGATAAAACCGATTACGATTACTTCAATTAGAATTGGCCACATTAATTGATAAAATCCAGAAAAATCTGATACTATATTTGATGAACGTATTCCAGTAGTGATTGCAATAAGGTGCCAAATGTTTTCATCTGTTTCAAAACTTATATAATAAACAAAGCCAATTGCCCAAAATATAATGCAGATGATAAATGGCCACTTATTATGCTTTATTTTTAATTTCAGATCAATTAATAAACTTCTAAATTTTGACATGATAATATAAAATTGTATCAATATCATTTAATTGTTATTTATGATATTTGAGACAATAAAAGAATTTGGAGCTAAAAAATGATCGATGCGTCTTGGATCTTAAAAAATTTCAGTTTAGATTCAGTTTTTTTTACTCAATTTCTTAAAATCTGTGAAATATCTGATGATAAGTCATTCTATCAAACAGCATTTAGCAATTGGAAAAAAAAATTTAATGTAAAATTCATAATAACAAATATTTCTCAATTAGATTCTAATAATGGAAATTTATCAGAAAAAGAAATATTCATTCGTTATAATTATGCTGCTTGGATAATATATAAGATTTCTATGATTATGGATGGCAAAATTAAATTTCCGGAGCATATATGGCAATATTTTAAATGGTTTTCTAAGCTAGAAATAAATCTTGAACCAATTTTTCAAAAAAATATATCAAAACTACTCGAATTGAAAAATTCATTAAAAATTTCTACAGAAGATTTATTTGGGGTATTTTTAAATAATGTTTTAAAAATTGATCTTCAGGAAGAAAAGGGAATGTTCTATACTCCTAAAATTCTCTGCGATTTTTTAGCAATTCAAGTAATTAAGATACAAAAACTGGAACCAACATGTAAAATTCTTGACCCAACTTGCGGTACTGGGAATATATTAATAGGATTGTATAAAGAAATTGAATCCTCAACTTTTTCACTTGTTAAAAAGAAGAAATTTTATAACCAAATATATGGATTTGATGAAAACCCTGTTGCTATCCTCGCTACAATAACTAATTTATATAATAATCTAATTCAAATGGATTATGATATAGAAAATATTTCAAGAATCGCTAATAATTTTCAGTGTTTGGATGTTTTTACACTCTTTCAGATTGATGAAAATCACGAATATTATAGATTCTTTGATTTGATAATTGGTAATCTCCCATGGAATGTTTTTAATAATATCCAAAATACGCAAGTTAAGAATCAAATTGAAAGGATTGGAAAACATTTTGATTTATTTATGACATGGAAAAATCGTTCAAATTTGGAAGTTTCAACAATTCTCTATGAAATTATCCATCAATTTTTACTTTCTTTAACAGGGAGGATTTGTTTTTTATTACCTGCAAGTCTTCTAACTGCTTCCCAACATTCCAAATTCCGAAGATTTAACGGGTTAAAAAATATCAATGTATTCCATATTAAACCCGATTTCTTTCCAATACATTCTATTATCTTTTATGCAGAAAATACATCAAAAAATTTAAGGAATAAGGAAAAATTCACACCTCAAGATATAATTTCATATTACTATGAATTCGATAATATTCTAAATGGGTGGCGTTTAATTAATGAACAAATTGAAGCGCCTTCTTACATATCAGATCATCATGGTAACCCGCTTGTAGGTAAATATATTTCTAAAGAATTACATAAAGATATGATTCCAATAAGTAAATCATATTACTTTTCTAAAGTTCACAGAGGAGTTGATATTACTCCTAGAAGATTATTATTCATTAAATATAAGGAAGATAATGGAACACACACTTTGGACTCGGATTTAATGAAAATAAAACCAGATTTATCTCAAATTTCTTCCACTCAAAGTTCTACTTGGAATTTTATTCCTTATCAAGAAGCCACGATAGAACAAAGTGAACTTCAAACAATTGTAAAAAGCACCAATCTCATTCCTTATCAACTTTATAATAGTCATAGAGTATTTTTACCATTGAAAATTATAAATGGCCACTATGAGCTTAAATTACCTGAACAATTGCCGCCAAATGCTCGAGATCATTTATATTTTCTTGAATCGATATATAAATCTCATCGAAAGCAAAATTCAAAAAACCGCACATTATATGAGAGTTTATTATACGGAAAGAAGTTAATCAATCCAGAATTACTGTCTTCATTAAAAGTGGTTTATCCCGTTGGTGGATCATATTGTAAAGCCGCAATGTTAAGAAGAAAGGAAATTATAATTGATGTTACTTTCTATTATTTGTCTCCAGAATCAGAAGATGAAGCATATTATCTACTTGGATGGTTAAACTCCGTTTTACTCAATAAAAATATTCCACGTGTCTCAACTGTAGGTGCTAGTGGAAGTATTAGAGTAATCCATATGGCACCTTGGATGTTTCCTTTTCCAAAATTTAATAATTCTGAAGTTCATATGAAAATTGTTATTATCTCTAGGTTCTTAGAAAATTATACAAAAGAACTTTATAGAAAAAAATTTGGTTTGAAAATCAAGGAAAGTTCGAATTTAATTGAAAATAATCTTGAAAAATCCCTTTCTCTTTCAAAAATTTATAAAATTCTTAGGAATGATTCCAAATATAAAGAAAAATTGAAAGAATTAGATAATCTCATGCAATTATTATTTGAAAGATAGAAAAATGCGCCATCCGGGAATTGTTCAATTACGGGATGTCCAGTAATTTTTGAACCCGGGTCTCCAGGTTGGGAACCTGAAATGCTAACCGCTACACAAATGGCGCAAATAAATAAAAAATATTGAAGAGATTTTAAATTAATTCAATTTCCACGAGTACAGCTTCTGGAAACATTATTTTCATAATCAGTACCATACTACGTTCATCCGCATTTATATCGATCAGTCGTTTATGAATTCGTAATGTATAATGTTCCCATGTAATTGTCCCTTCACCGCAAGGACTTTTTCTAGTAGGTATTACAAGACTTTTTGTTGGTAGAGGCACGGGACCATACATTTTTACTCCCGTCTTTTTTACTACCATTTTAATTTCATTTATAACTTGGTCAAGCGCTTTCATGTCAGGGGAACTTAATCTAATTCTTGCACGTTGCATTATTTTTCACATTTTAGTTGTTTGATTTATGATTGGCTTCAGCAGATCCTCGATTGGATATGTTTCGGTGCAAAATGGAGGTATTTTTATTTTTAGGATCTCCTTAAACCATTAATCATATCTACAATAGAGTTCTAAATTCTATCGCCAACTAACAAATAATTGAATACATGGGATTTAAAAAATTTTGTGGTTTTTAAGAGTTTAAATCATTTTAATCTGCTTTGTGGGGATATTTTTATTTAGTTTTTTTCAGAATTAGAAATTTCTTTTCCTTTTTTGAATTGGGTTGTTCTATTAATAGCCCTCCGATGAAATTGAGTTTTTTTAAACCCTTAACAAAAAAAATTTCTTCAATCTTATTTGGATAGAATTCTATTCCTGCTCTTGCATTATTTTTAAGAGTATTTTCTAAAGCATTTAGGGCTTTTTGTATAAATATTTTCATTTGATTTTTAGATTGAGCACCTGCGGAAGCGAAATTAAAAGCTGATATTGAAATAATATAATTAAATATTTCGGGACGGAATGGAGAATAACGCATATCGGCAAGGATTAAATGTAGATCTGAATCCTTTTCACATTGTTTCATCATATCTAATGAGACGTCGATTCCTATAATCCGATTTTCAAAATTTGAATTTAAAATTGTATGGCTAGAATAACCCGTTCCGCAGCCTATATCTAAAAACAGTGATTTTATTGATTTATTTGTTATCTTACCGCCAATTTGTTCAGATTCTAAAAGTTCTAAAACCTTTTGAGTAGTTTGGATTTGATTTCTTGCCATCCATCTGGAAGTTCCGTATGCTTCAGCTTCAAGTCCGAAATACTCATCTGTCGAGGGTCTATTACTTTTTCTAGGAATTATTTTCACCTTATTTTTTTTCAAGATAAAGGAATATTCTACGCTTTTTAGGATTATCTGGGTTATCTATTAAGAAATTTCCATTGAATTGTCCTGTGCTATTAAAAATTTTTCCGATTTCATGCATGGATGTATCTGATTTAGGATAAAATTGAAAAATAATTTTTCCCTTAGGTTTTAAAATTAAATTACATTGATCTGCTATCTTTTTTAAATGTTTAACTCGTTTACTTTCAATTTTTTCTGCTAAAACCCATTGAATCGCAGAAATAGAAAGAATTAAATCAAAACTTCCTTGTCTGAATCCAATATCTCTCATATCAGATTGAATAGGGTTAAGATGTTGAATCTCGTAATAGCTAAGAAATAGAAGATTAAGATCAATACCTACAACTTGAAATTTATTTAGAAACATATGCGTTGATGCAAACCCGCATCCCATTCCTAAATCCAATATTCTTGCAGGTGGTTCAATATTTGCAATCTCTAAAGCTCGTTTTGTTATTTTCTCTTGTATCCGCATTAGCGCTTTAGATTGAGAGTATTCATTTACTCTTTTTGCCACATAAAATTCATTTGGGTCTTTAGCATATTCTTCAGGTCGTTCGTATTTAATATAAAATTCATACTGCGAACTTCTTTCTTTATTTTTTTTTTTTTTTTTTATTCACGTTAATAATGCATACCAGATATTTTCAAATTATATAATTAATACAAAATGAAAAAATTTTTTATAAATTGTAGTTTTAAACATTTAATATTTGAATTTAT
>JAUWMK010000124.1 GCA_030613185.1 Promethearchaeum sp. | reverse complement strand
AAATTTTCTTCCTTATCATAATCTTCAGGAATAATGATCTGATTTTTTACTTTTTCAAGCAGATCTATACTATCTTTTTTCAATAAAGGCTTTATTTTGGGTAAAATTTCTTCTACCCTCTTAATTTTTTCTTCACTAACATAACAACCTGCATAACAACATAATTCAGAACAGTAAATTTTTTTTCCATTAATTTTAATTTGTTTTGGTTGGCAATCATAATGATAATTCATAATACGTAGTTCTGTATCAATAGCCAATCCTGAATTTGATTGAATAATTATCCATTCTCGACTATCTGAAGGTTTTACTATGTATTTTTTTGATTTTATAGAGGGCATATATATTTTTAAAAAATTAAACAAAACATTAATTTTTTTTCACCTACAGTTAATAATGTGCAAATTAAAAGATTTCTAAATGCAAAAATTGCAACTCTTTTTTATTTTGTAGGTATCACTTCAGCATTATTTCTAATGAATTCTTTCAGTCTTGGTTCTGATTTTGCAACACAGACAACTATGCAAAAAAATGTAATAATTTTTTTAGGAACCTACTGTTATCATGGTGATTTTTATAGTTTTTGGCAAATGGTGATAATTTCTTTTGTATTACTTCTAATAACTTCAACAACATTAAATATCCTAACCAAAAATGAATATTTGAACTATATTAAATATATTTTATTTCTACAAGGGTTATTTCATTATTTTTTCTGGGTTTTTATTCATAAATACAGTCCAACTTTTGAAAATCAGTTAATTCCTAACTTTTATTATTCTATTCTATACTTATTTTTAATTCAAATAGTTGAATTTATAATAATTTGGGTGATTTATACCACTATCTTGAAATTCTCTAAAAAAAAAAATAAAAAAAAATGGGAAATGCAAGTAGTTAGTTATAAATGCCCAAATTGCGGAAAAATTTTCCAATCCAATGTTTCTTTTTGCTCAATTTGTCTAAAAGAAGTCATTTCAATTGAGATTCCTTTAAATAAACGCTCTTAATTTTTATATGGGCTAGATTTAAATAGTAAAAATTTATATATGATCATGCTGAAGCAGCGAAGGTTTAAAAAAAAATAGATTAAAAACTATAAATTTAATGATCTTTGTAAAATGTCGAATATTTTATCAAATATTTGAGAGTCGGAGGTTCTTTGAGGATTCTAGCTTCCGCTTGCTACAAGAATTGTTTCAGGAATTTCCTCATTATTTCCATTTTTTTTTAAATCTGATTTTATTATTATAATAAACTAATGGAGTGGTTGTCTTATTTATTTAGTGTTAAACTTAAATTATATTAATAATGCCCGCCACATCGAGAGATTCTTTTTCTACATCTGATTTTTCTAAAAAAAAAAAGATAAAAAAATTTCAGACAAATAATAATAACAAGAAATCTGAGTTAAATTTTGAAAGTGAGAAAAAATTTCTAACTCCAACCTTCTTTTCCAAAGATCAGCTCCTTTCTTTAAATCTTTCCAATCATGCGGAAAAAATATATAAAAATATACAAGGAAAGGAACAATTTCTAAACATCTTCCTAGATGCCTTTAAAAAATCTCCAAAATTAGATTTAACTACTTTTTCTAGTCCTCATTTCAAACCATTTTATGAACCAAAACTGATTAATCCAGTTTCTCCATATACAATTACTCAACTTCGAGGATTAAAAATTGCCGCTGTTGATGGGGGTTTGGGTCTTCGGCAATATTTGGGAGTTCAAATAACTTTGATAAAGGTTACTGTAGTCCTTTACGATTTTGATTCATATGATGGAACTCCTTCGATAAAAAACTTTCCTCCGATTTATAATGATGAATATTATTCATTATTTTCTGATGATTTACCCATTTCAGAGAATTTAGGTCGAACTTTGGCAGGATTACGGAGAACTTTAGCAGAAAATTCAATGCTATTAAATTTTTTACGCTCAGAATCAAATCTCCCAGATTTAGTCTTACTCGATGGTAGCTTGCTTCCTCCTCCACCTTTAATATATCAAAAAAATCCCGAGATTATAAACCAGTTTTATGATGCATGCATATCAAGTTATGAAGAATTATATGAATTTTGTAATGAACACAATATCATTCTTATTGGTTCCGTAAAAGATAGCCGTTCAACGATGTTTCGTGATTTATTAAATAGAGCTTTACCATTTTTAATAGCTAAGTATTCAAGTTTAAAATGTTTACAAGAAATTTCTTATAGAAAGCATTTAAAATATTTTACCGATTCTGAATTTCTTTTTAAAATTATCCCTCCAAAGCATAGATCGCCAGTATTTTGCATTGATTCGGATGTTTTAAAGATGTATAATAATAAAAAAACTTCTATTGAAAAAATCGGAGTATTTGGTTCTTATGTTCAAATATCGCCTTATGATGTTCCTGTTAGATTTGAGTTTTTATCCAAAATTGATTCTGTTTATGTTAAAAAAAGAATTAATTTGATTGCAAATATATTATTCCCAATTTCACAAATAAATCCACAATGTACAATTCCTTTGCCCAAAATAGAAGCACATATTAGAGCCCATTTGCCAGATACAGAAATAGAATTGATAACTAATCAGTTAGAATCTCAATTTCAAATAAAACATATTTCATCTCTCGAAAAAAAAACACAAAATATTCAAGATTTGCAATTTAAATCGTATTTTGGCACTTTTCTAACCAAACGCCATGAAAAATTAGATAAATTGTTTTGAAATAGAAATCAAATATATATGAAAAAGCATTTTAAAACGCGATCGAGAGTTGTTATAGTTTTGCATTGAGATAGAAATTATTCTTACAATGATATTGCAATCTCTCTCTCGATCTATAAAAATGCTATAAAATTTTTAATAACAATGGGTAATTATTTAACATTAATCTACAAACTAATTACATAAACAAAAATTTGAGAACTATGTCACCAGATTTTACATTTAAGCTATTAATGCTTGGGGATGCAAGTGTTGGAAAAACTTCATTAACACACCGATATATTACTGGTGTATTCGTAGATTCCCCGCGATTGACAATTGGCGTTGATTTTTTCTCAAAAAAAATCCGTTTAGATAATAATAAATCAGTGAAGATTCAAATCTGGGATTTTGGAGGAGAAGAACGCTTTAGATTTCTTTTACCAACTTATAGTAAAGGAAGTAATGCTGCTTTCTTTTTATACGACATAACCTCTCGTAAAACTCTTGAAAGTTTATCCGTCTGGATTCAAATTATAAGAAAAAATGCAGGAAACATTCCTATTTTTCTTATAGGTAGTAAAAAAGATTTGGTGGATCATCGCCAAATTAGTTTTGAAGAAGCTACCAAAAAGGGTGCTGAGTTTTTATTAACCAAGCATATAGAACTTTCCGCAAAAACGGGTGAAAATGTAGAGGAATCATTTCAAGGATTAACCGAATTATTACTAAAGAAATCTAAAGAGATTACCGACATTCAAGATAAGAAATCATAATAAAACCCTTTTTCGCTAAATTTAGAAAGGTAAATTAAATGTGATAAGATGATAATATGAAATTAACAAAAATTGATAATATAGATAAAAGAATTATAGAAATTCTTCAAAAAAATCCTAATATTACTCATAGTCAAATAGCAAAAAATCTGGAACGCTCTCAACCCGCAATTGGAGCAAGAATTAAAAAGTTATCTGAAAAAGGGATCTTAGCAACTCAAATTGGTGTTGATTTTTCGAAAGATCTAGTCTCATCATCGCTAAATCTAGTTAAAATAGAAATGTCAATAACAAGCCCACAAATCGTATTCGATATGGTAGATTCATGCCCTTATATAATCAACGCACTGAAATTAAGTGGGGATTATAATATTATGATTTTTATGGCTTGTTCATCCCTTAAAAGGTTAGATATTATTTTGGATAAGCATTTTAGAAATAAAGATTACGTTAGAAAAATCAAGATGGATTTAATTACAGACTTTGCTGCACCTTTTATACTTCCGGTTGATTTTACAATAGAAAATTTTGACAAACCTGATGAATTATGTGGAATTGAATCTTGCCCTTATTGCGAAAAGGCTGATTTAAAAAATTCTAAATTAAAAACAGCCAGTTAGCCTATTTTATTTCTAATTGATCTTCATTATTTTCTTTACAAATTTTAGCAGAAAATGTTTTCGATTTAAAGTTATTTTGTAATAAAACAATTGGAATTTAAAGGTTAGAAATAAATTAATTAAGTTTTTTACTAAGATTAGTAAAATGGAAACAAAAAATAAAAAATTTGTAATCTTTTCCATTCAAATTTTTTATCAAATCAAAAAAAATCGGAGAGTGATGGTTTTTGCGTTATAATGAAATACTTGGAATTGATGATACAGATAAAATGATAATTGAATTGCTGGAGGAAAATCCTGAAATGACTCACTCAGCAATCTCTGAAAAGGTTAATAAAAGCCAACCTGCAGTGGGCGCACGTATAATAAAACTAAAACGAAAATTTCTCTTATCGGAAGTAATCGGGGCTGAATTTAATAAATTAGACGTAAAATTAGCCCGAATCGATATATCCGTAAAAAATGTTGAAGCACTTTGGAACAAATTTGAGAAATGTCCATATATCGTAAATTGTTTTAAATTGACAGGAAAATTTAATATGTTAGTTGAAATTATCGCTCCAAATGTGACTACAATTGAAAAATTTATTGATGCTTGCTTAAGAAAGGATAGATCCATAGTTGATATCCGTGTTAATTATATTATTGATTCTCTAAGAAAATATGTGGTCCCCTTAAATTTTGAGATTGAAAAATACCAAGATTCCGGTTGTGGGTATTTTTGTGGTGAAGGTCCGATAAGTTCAAAAGAATTAGAAATACTGCTAAATGGAAAATAAATTTTTACTTAATTTTTTAAAATTCTTTTTTTGAACCAAGTTTTATTTTATTTCATGATTTTATATTTAGTAATGAAATGTTTTTGGCGTTGTGAAAAATGCGGATGGGTATCCAAGGAAAAAACCGACCTACCCCCTGAAAAATGTGAGATCTGCGAAGCTGGAATTAAAAATTTCGAACCAGTGAATTATTACCCTCCTCGATATGAATAGTTGGTTGCAGTGAATATTTTAAATAGAAATGAAATCCCAGAATTTTTAAAAGAGAAAATTCGATTTATTGAAAATATGTTCAAGGGAAAGAAGATCCTTGTGGCTTTTTCAGGAGGGATTGATTCTACATTAGTTTTATATTTTGCAAAAGAATTTGGTAAAGAAACTAAAGGTATTCTAATTCACTCTCCCTTAACTCCCAGTCAAGAAATTAATCAAGCCAAGCAATTTTCCGCTTTTCTTAAAGTTTCATTAATTATCCAAGAATTTAATTCTCTACTTATTCCTGAAATTCACAAAAATTTACCTAATAGATGTTATTACTGTAAAAAGGGAATTTTAGAAAAAATTAATGAAATTGCAAAGGAAGAAGGGTATAATTTAATTATTGATGGGACTAATTACTCGGATCTTGATCTTCATAGACCTGGTTTATTGGCTTTAAAAGAGAGTAATGTTAAATCCCCTTTAGCCGAAAGCAAAATTACTAAATCCGATATTATCTCCCTTACTCAAATCTTATCATTACCGTCCAATAATATATCTTCTCAAGCATGCTTAGCTTCCCGAATTCCTTTTAATTTAGAGATTACTGAAAATTTACTTAACATGATTGATAAGGCTGAAATATTTCTCCGAAAAATAATCAAAAATTCTACAATTCCTTTAAGAGTTCGCGTTCATAAGCTTTTACCCTCTAACTTTTTGCTGGCGCGAATTGAATCTGATGCAAATTTGATTGAATTGATAAATAATGAAGGAATTAGAAAGGAAATTGATTCGAGGTTAAAAAATTTAGGATTTACCTTTGTAACAATAGATTTATATGGATTTTCTAGCGGTTCGATGGATAAACTAGTAAAATAATAATAAAAAATTGAATTAAAAAAAGTATCTCAAACCCCGTTTGCATTGGGTGTCTGCAAATCATCCAAGTTTACAGATTTGCTTCATTCTTGTGAGATTTTAGCCCTGAACAATTACTAATCTTCTAAATGAAGACCATCCTGCGACATCAATTTTTGTTTTGCTGTCCCAGAGATGCTCCAATTCTTTTTGAAGATAAAGTGGGTATTGGAAGTCCTGCATAGTTTTTTGAGTAAATGGATCTTTATCAGGTATCTGGCTGAGATCCGCAGGAACTACGCTGGTGACTCTCTCTACCCCGCATCATCCTCGATATACTCTTTCAAATACGACCAAAACTGGATTTTCCAATTCTTGAAACTGTTCGGTTATAAATGATTTCGCTTCTTTAGTTATTTTCAAGTTTATAACACCAAGAATTAAAAATTTTGTTTCTATTTAAAGATTGTGCAATACAATCTCACATCCATTGTTTAAATAACTTTTTCCATATTAGTTACATTTTGGTCCAAATCTAATTAACTAAAGATACTCAAATTTCTTATCAAAAATGAATATTACATAGAAGCTTTTTTATTATAATTGATATATAGTTTTATCTACCTATGGTATAAAAAATAGGTTAATAATAATGGAATGATAAAAAAATGAAAATAAAACACTATAGTTTGATAATATTGGTATTATTGTTTTTACCATTATTCTCAATTTCTCCTGTAACTGCTGCGCCTATAGCAGATACTAGCTTAGCTGATATAATTGCAGCTGGTGAAATTACAGTTGGAATTGAAGCAGCATATCCGCCTTTTGAGGAACGAGATCCAGAAACCGACGAAATTGTTGGATTTGATCCTGAAATTATGGCAATTATTGAAAAAGATATTGGAGTCGATTTTGTATTGAATGATGGAGGTTGGGAGGTTATATTTACTAGCTTAGATAGTGGAATGTATGATTGTATTATTTCAGCAGTCACAATAACCGCTAAAAGAGAAGAGACAATGGATTTCTCAAGATGGTATTATAAAAGTTCACAAGCAGTTATGGTTAAAATCGCCAATCCAAAGAATATTACAACTATTGAAGACGTAAATGCAACTACTGTTAAAGTAGGTGTTCAAGCTGGAACTACCAGTGATTTGTATCTTACAGATAACAATTATACTGCTACCATGGTACCCTTTGCAACAATTAATTTGGCCATAGAAGCTTTGAATTTAGAAACGGTAGATTGCGTTTTAGGAGACTATGATACCTTAAATGCAGGAAAAACTGCCCAACCAGACACATTTAATATTGTTGACACATTTAGTCCTGAAGACTTTGGAATTCCAGTACAAACAGGTTCCGATTCATTACGTCTTAGAATTAATACTATTTTAGATGGCTTATTAGGTGAAGACGAAGACAGTCCAGTATACTCAGAAGAATATAATGATATTTATGTTGAATGGATGGGTGGGGATGTTTATGGTTATGTGCCAAAACCAGCAGCAACAATTCCTGGCTTCCCACTGATTGCTTTAATCTCAATACTTTCTGTTGCTTCTGCTATATTAATTCGAAAATCAAAAAAGTGAATATATACAAATTAGAATAGGAAGTTTTTTTTCCTTTTTTTTTAACAAAATCTTCTTTTAAATAATTTTGAGGATTTGGAAAATTATGACAATAAACATTGTAGAAACAGAAACAGAAAAGAAAGATATTTCAAAGTTTAAGATTATCATGAAAAGAATTTTGGGAAATATACGATTTACTAGAAAGAATATTGGCTGGTGGTTTTTAGGATTACTTCTACTTATACTTTTTATCGGAGCTATAAGAACATTGGTAATTCCTGGTTCTAATTATATGGATGTTCTTTTAAATATCGTGGATTGGTTTTTACTTCTTTTTGGGTATTCATTAGAGTATATTGACTATCGCATTCCAATTATTATACGTGGGTTAGGAACTGCAGCTGTTTTATCATTTAATATTAGTGTTATCAGTGTGGCAATTGGTTTTATTTTGGCAGCCTTAATTGCAGTTATACTAGTGAATAAAGGAAAAGTGTATGGTTTAAAAGTTTTAGCTCAAGCCTATGTAGATTTTTTCCGCTCAACACCATTATTGGTCCAGATCTTAATGGTATATTTTGGAATATCAGGAATATCTCTTGCCATAGCTGAAGCTTATAATATTCGTACATTAACAGCAATAATTACTGATATGGGTTTTTCATATGAAGTGGTATTAGGTACTCTTGCCTTAATCTTAAATACTGCAGCTTATCAATCAGAAATAATAAGAGCGGGAATTTTATCAATTCCGACCGGCCAAACAGAAGCAGCAAGAGCTCTTGGTCTGACTCAAGGGCAAACAATGAGTTATGTGATTTTACCTCAAACTTTCCGTATGGTAGTTCCTCCATTGACGAATGAAATCATTAATGTCTTATTAAACAGCTCCCTCTTATCAGTTATAGGTGTATTTGAATTAACCAAGAGATCACGATCATTACAATCCGTTTATTTCTTATGGGAGGTATTCTTTGTTGCAGCTATATATTATTTCATTATTGCATTTTCTCTATCGAAATTAACAAAACGACTTGAAATAAAATTAAGAATTCCAGGGTTAGGTGTTGCTATTGACTGAACAACCAGTAATTGAAGTTAGAAATCTTACTAAAAAATTTAAAGATTTCGAAGCATTGAAGACTCCAGGTGTATCTTTAAAAGTTATGCCAAAAGAAGTAGTTGTTATTATCGGAAGTAGTGGATCTGGTAAATCAACATTGTTAAGGTGTATGAATCGTCTAATTGAACCTACAACTGGGCAAGTATTCTTTAATGGAGAAGAGATTACAACTAAAGAAACAGACATTAACGAAGTTAGAAAAAGTATTGGCATGGTTTTTCAACAATTTAATCTGTTCATGCATTTAACTGTGGGTGCAAATATACGCTTACCTCTTAAAAAAGTACTGAATCTCTCAGAAGATGAAATTGAAAAAAGAGTTATTAATGTATTAGAAACGGTTAATTTATCAGAAAAAATAGATTCGTATCCAGGAGAATTATCTGGAGGGCAACAACAACGAGTTGCGATTGCACGAGTTTTTGCGATGCGACCTAAGTTGATTTTCTTTGACGAACCTACATCTGCTTTAGATCCAGAATTAACAGGTGAAGTATTAAGTGTTATGAAAAAATTAGTTACTGATTTTCACTATACTTTGGTTGTGGTGACGCATGAAATCCCTTTTGCAAAAGAACTCGCTACAAGAGTTATTTTCATGGATGAAGGAGAAATTATTTATAGGGGTCCCCCAGGTGATGTTTTTGAAAACCCATCTAATGAACGATTGAAGAGATTTTTATCAAAAATTATTGAAATGAATTGAAAAGCTCTTTTTTGAAAATCAATTTTTTATTTTATTTTCTACTATTTTTTTTGTAATAATTCATAGGATTGAAGGATTTTTTCATCGATTTTTGGAAATTTCTGTAATCCTCGAACTATTTGCAATATGATTTCACGAATTTTGTCAAGAATCGCAACTAACTCAGACCCTTCAGCAATATAATCATAATCGGGAAATTTTTTTATAAAGAAAATAAGCATGCTATAGGTTTGAAGGTCACGAACAATGTCTTTAAGATCATCTTCCACACGACCTAAATCGATAGTTTTTAGAAATTCTCGCGTTATTTTATCCAAAGTAAGTGGATCTATTGCTGTTCCTTTGTTATTAATCGATTCTAATGAAACTTTAATCCATTCGCGAATTAACGGTAACAATTCAACCTGAAAGACTGCAAGATCTCGTTTGGCTGCTGTCAAATAAAGTTGGATTACACTTTTTACAAATTTACTTTCAATTTGCTGTTTTGTGAATTTCTGTTTTCGCCAAGTGCGGATTTTTTCAGGAAAATCAACATATTTATCGAAGCGTTTTTCACCTATAATTTCTCTTAGGTTATCATATCTCTTACTCATAAAAGTTTTAATTTTCATTGCTCTAGTAAGATTACTCCCAGAAACTTGCCCAAATGTTTCATCATATGCAATTTTGGTTATATTATCAATTATTTCCGGAATCAAAGCTTCAATTATCTCGTAATCTTTTAAATTTTTATCATCTTTTCCCGAGAAAATTTTTGGACGACCAATCTCAGATCGAAAATTTAGTGCATAACGTATAATTTGTGCTATCTGTTCTTGAATGCTAACTTCCATCAATTATCAATGAAGAAAACATTTCAAAACCTTAAAATTATCGCTCTCAAAGTCATAAAGTGAGAAAAAAATTAATCAACTTTTAATCCATTTTTTGAAGAGTATAATGATAATAATTCATTATTCCATCCTCAAATAACCTATATCTTTCGGTCCCAATTAAACCAGAAAATTCATTAGCTGATTTATGAACAAATTTCGGTGTTTTTTTAATAATTAAATTCTTTCTCCGCTCATTATCCAATTGTAAAGCCTTTAAGACATTTGGTAAAATATTCTTTTTCGTGATTATTTTTAATTTAGCGTTTTTAAATCGCTCTTTCAATATTACATTTCCTTCTTTAGTTCTCATATCTGAAAATAATAGATGTCCATTAGGTTTGAGAACTCGATGCACTTCGGATAAAAAACTATCCATATCTGAATATCCACGCGAGGATTCTACGTTAATAACATCATCAAAAGAATTATCTTCGAAAGGTAAATCTTCTGCTTTTCCTCGAATAAAAGTCAGACCCGGCACTTCATAATTATCATTACAAAATTTAACTGCTTTTTTCGATAAGTCTAAACCAATATAGGATTTAGGATGAAAATACCGAGATATATAGGATGCTCCCCCTCCACGACCACAACCAACTTCTAATAAGTCTTTTCCTTCAAAATCATTCCCGACTACATTTTGATGATATAATCTTAAACAATATCGTTCTGGTTCGTCTTCTTCTTCTAATTCAAGAGGTTTTAGAGTTATATCCGTATCTGCATATCCATAATTCATACATTTAATTTCAAATTCTTTATCTCGAGATACAAGGAAATTATGCCAAATTTTCCATAGTGTTTTCCGAATAAATTTTGGCGACTCTGCATAACTTTCAAATAAATTTCTCATAAAATTCAATTTTTGTTGTTAATTCTATATAGAATAAAATAAGATCGATCTTGTATAAAATTTTTTACTCAATGAAGACAGAAATGATGGAAGAATTAGGAATAATTATTCCGTTGTATTCTTGAATGTTAACTTCTATTAGCAATAATTGAAGAAAACTATTCAAAATCTTAGAATTATCGCTCTAAAATATCAAATTAATATAAAAAATAAAAAAAAAGACGAACACCCAATGTGATCGTACCAACTAATGAAATCGATTAAAAATTAAATAAAAATGGTGGGGTGTGTGGGAATCGAACCCGCGACCAGTGACTCTGGAGGCCACCATCATACCACTAGACTAACACCCCGCATGATTCGGACAATATTTTTAATAGAAACATCCTCAACTTAATAGAAAATTTCTATCAAATATTGCAAGTTAGAAAAGTTAAGGAAGATAAAAAAGTTTTTCGCACAACTCCATTAAAAAACAAGCTTTTCATACTAAAAGAATAATTGAATGAACTCCCCCTTCCTGAAGGAAGTGGATTCACAGGTTAAGAATCTTTTTTTACAAGATTTTTAACACTATTGGGCGGTCCAAACGCCCTCTATCCCCTATCCAGATGGACTTAGGGATTCCTTTTTGTAATATGTTTTTACTTGCATTCACATCAGCATTGAGAACCAATCCACATTCAGAACACACATATAATCCCCGATGTTTCCGATTGGATTTTTTAACAATACCACAATGCGAACAGGTTTGCGAGGTGAATTCTTCAGTGATTCTAACCACATCGATACCGACCATCTTACTTTTATATTCGATTTGCTGAATTAGCTTTAGAAATGGAATCGAAACAAAATTT
>JAUWMK010000024.1 GCA_030613185.1 Promethearchaeum sp. | reverse complement strand
CAAGCTTATCAATCGGGAGCACTTCGCGGGAAAGCACCATTAACCGATGAAACATTCAAAAGTATGCTTAAATCTTTACAACTTCAAACAAAAAAACACGAAAGTAAAATTCAATTTAAATAAATAAACAAAGTGGAAAACAATGGCAAGAAATAAAACTCTACCAATGAAATTACGTTTAGGAAAAAGCAAGGACATGGGTTCCAATATACCAACCTGGGTTGTCATCAAGACGAAAGGAAAAGTAAGATCAACACCATATTCCAGGAGACATTGGAGAACTCAACGATTAAAGAAATAGTAGAAATAATAATGTGTGATATTGATGGCAAAGAAAAAAATTATTAAAAAAAAGGTAACTCCTCCTCCAGAAGAGAAAATAGAAGAAATTGAGGAAATACCTAAAGAAGATGTTGATGCCTTTGAATTGAAGGAAGCTACAGTAAGTGAAGAAGAACTTAGTGAGATTGAGCAAGAAATCAAAGAAGCAGAAACAGAATTCGATGAAGAAATTCAAGAAGAGCGTTATTATGTTGTTCCTTTAGCAAAGAAAGGCTTTGAGAAATCACCTAGATGGAAACGGAGCAAGAAAGCAATGATTGTATTACGGGAATTTCTAACCAGACATATGAAACCTGAAGGGGATGTATTTATCTCTCAAGAGTTAAATGAGCGAGTTTGGGAAAACGGAATTAAAAATCCTCCAAGAAAAATAAGGATTCGAGTTACGAAATCAGTTGATGGAGTAGTCCGAGCTTATTTAGCTTAATTTATTTTTTCTTTTTATTAGAATTTATGGGAGATCAGACCAGTGCCAATTTTAAAAGAAATTATATATGGAAATCAAGAAGTTGGAACATATCTTGCATTGAATAATGATTATTTCTTATATCCTCAAAAAATCAATCCAAAAATTGTTGATTTTATAAAACATAACCGACCCGATATTATCACAATAGAGACATTTATTGCTGGAAGCCCTGTGATAGGGTCATTTGTGGCAATGAATTCATTTGGAATGATCGTTCCGGATTTAATCCTTGATGATGAATTAGAACTTTTGCAGAAAAACACAAAAAAAGACTTTCAAATAACATCAATTTCTCTTGAGGATAATGCATTTGGAAACTTAGTACTCTGTAATGACAAAGGTGCAATTATCTCACCAAAACTTGAGGAAGCAAGGGATATTATAGAAAAAGCACTTAAAGTTCCCACAAGAGTTTTAAGATTTGCAGATTCAGACCTAGCGGGATCTTGTGGGCTTGCAAATAACTCTGGGGTGTTGTTACATCCTCTTGTTACCGAAGAAGAAGCCGAAATTATTGGAAAGATTCTTAAAGTCGATGAAGTTGATGTTAGCACCGTTAATTGTGGAAGTCCTTATTTGGGGGGCGGAGTAATCGTGAACGATTCTGTAGCAATTTTTGGTCAAAATTCTACTGGTCCCGAATTGCAAAGAATAATGGAAATCTTAAATCTCGAATAAATTATGAATAAAAAAAAATTAAAACGATGAAACACTGAAATTATTAAAATAAAGAACTATGAAAAATGAAGAACTATGAGCACCGAAATCCAAATCTACAAAATATCTGGCAAATATGTAAAACGCTTTCAAAAATTTCAATTCACTAAATTTGTTCGCGCTACTAGCGAAGAAAATGCCCTTGAAAAGGTATTATCCATAATTACATCTGTAAGACTGTTAAGACGTAAAATCACAATAACTGAAACTAAGATTGTTTCAATTGATGAATGTGATGATTTATTTATACGATCTCTAAGCCAAATTGAATAAATAGAATTAAATTTAACCTTACTAATTTTTTTCTCTACTAATTTCTTTCAAATCTTTAAACTAATTAAAATATTAAAATTTGATTACCATGAGTAATAATCCTACATCTAATTCATCCGAAATATCTCAAATGGTTTATGTTGTTCAACTTTTAGAAGAACAAAAAAAGACCATTTCGGAACAACTTCGAATTACTGAGAATCAAATCTCAGGAATAGCCGTATCCAAAAAAACTATGGAAGAACTTCAAAGCGCGGAAAAAGATCATGAAATTATCATTCCAATCGGAACTAATGCATTTGCTAAAGCAAGAATTATTGATCCCAATAAAGTGATTATTCCGATTTCAAGAGATATGTTTATTGAAAAAAACCTTGAAGATAGTATTAAGATAATGGAACAGCGATTAGAAGATAATAACAAAGTCCATGCAAAACTTGTGGAAAATTTTAATGATATCTCCGGAAAAATACAAGAAATTAAATCAAAATTCAATCAACGCTAATATTTTTCAAAAAAATTCTTTTAAGAAGTGCATTTTATGTTTAAGAAAATGAAAAAAGGGTTAACAAACATATTCACAACAACCCTTACTGAAAAAAATACAAATAAAATTCTCAAAGATCTGGAATTAACACTACTAAAAAATGATGTAGCTGTTCATGTAGCAGAGAAAATTGTTGAAATTACCCAAAAAAACCTAGAAGGAACACAAGTAGGTGCATTTTCTAAAAAAAATACTCTTCAAAACGCAATAAAGGAAGCGATCTTCGAGATATTAAATGTTGAAAACCAGTTTAATCTAATTGAAACCATAAAAAACCGACCAAATAAGAATAAACCTTATTCAATAATGGTATTAGGAGTAAATGGAACTGGTAAAACAACAACCATCGCTAAAATTGTCCATCTTTTTAAAAAAAATAATATATCTGTTGTGGTGGCTGCTTCAGATACATTTAGAGCAGGGGCGATCGAACAACTTTCAAAACACATGGATGCCCTTAATACACGCTTAATTAAACAATCTTATAACGCAGATCCCGCTTCTGTGGCTTATGATGCAATTGATCATGCTTTTGCAAAAAAAATTAATTCTGTAATAATTGATACATCAGGTCGACAAGTAACCAACAAAAATTTGTTAGAAGAGCTGAAAAAGATTAAGCGAGTTAATCAACCGGATCTTTCAATTTTCATTGGGGATTCTTTGGCGGGAAATGACGTCCTTGTGCAAGCTGAAGTTTTTAACAATGCAATTCAAATAGATGCCTCAATTATAACAAAACTTGATGCTGATTCTAAAGGTGGAGCTGCTCTTTCTATTGCATACATCACAAAGAAGCCAATTATTTACATTGGAGTTGGTCAAGGATATGATGACTTACTTCCCTTTGACCCGAAATGGTTTGTAGACATTTTAATCGGTTCTAAATAACTTTAAAACTAAATCCATTTTTATTTTCAGAAAAAAAAAATTTAAAGTGATGAAAACTTTTTAATCATTATGTCTGTTGCGAAAGATTCTCCTAGCGCTACTATGAATGGGCTTCAAAAATTCTTTTTGAATAGTAGAAGAATTTTGAAAATTTCCGTTAAACCCACACGCAAAATGTATTTCTCGATTCTCAAAGTTTGTTTGATTGGTATCACCATAGTCGGTGCCTTGTCTTATATTATACAGTTAATTTCACAAGTTATTCAAAGAGCTTGGGTTTAGAAAAAAGAATAATTAATAAAAAAAATTTTTTTGCTTAATTTTTAAGCATTGTTGAAGAAATCTTTGAAATAGAACAATTCAATTGCTGTTTTCTCTGGGAATTTCAATCTTGATTTAATATTAACTGCGATTACTCTTTTAATCTTGTTTTTTATTGCTTCATCCAGGAATCGTTGAGTGATCACACCATCAATTATAACCGTTTTTAACTTTTCATTTAATTCATTAAAGATTTTGACATTACTGGTTCGATAAATCTCTTTGTATTCTTCATCTAGTCCAATTGCTTGATTACTTGAAATTAAATCTTTTACGTATGTATTTAATGTAGATTTTGGTAAACCGTCTAAAGTTGAAGTTCTCCGAGATGAGGATCGGCTATTATAACTTTTATTATCTCTATTATCTCTTGAGAATTTGCTTATACTTCTATTGATATCTGGTTTTCGATCTCTAAAATTCCGATTTCGATCTCTAGGTGTTCGGTATCCTTCTCTTTCTCGGTTACTATTACGATATCCATTTGTTCTTAGAGGGGAATCATACCTCTCTTTTCTAGCGTCTTTGCTTTTTCTCTCTTTGAGTAAAAACTCTATTGATTTTTTCTGTTGAAGACATTTAACCATATCTTTCGGTGTTAATTCTTCAACCTCCATATTTCTGGGGGCTCGTGCATAAAATTGAATCTTAGATACTTGTAACAATTCATTAAGTATCATTTCTCCACCTCTATCACCATCCAAAAACGCTGTACATACTTTATTATGTGTTAAATCTATAATTGCTTTTGGAACCGAAGTCCCATTAACTGCAACTGTATTTCTAACACCAATCTTAAATAATTGTTGAATATCATTCCGTCCTTCAACAATAATTACGTTTTCAGCTAAATCGATATTTGAACCTGCAGGTAGCCCGTTCCACATAATAACAGATTCGCTTTCAAGAGCAGATTTAATTTTACTTGAAATTTTAGGTTGATCTGCTGATAATGATTTCCAATCTTTTAAAAGTTCCTTTGCACGTGCTTCAATTCTTCTTAATTTTGATTCACGCAAATCTTTTATTTCATTTAATTGAAAGAAAGCAGTACATGGGCCTACTCGATCCACAGTTTCCATCGTTGCCGCTAAAATTGCTGTTTCAGTGCGATCTAAGCTTGAAGGTATTATAACTTCTCCTATTGTTTTACCGTTATTAGATTCGGCATTAACAATTATTCTTCCAATTCGACCTGATTTTTGTAATTCTCGTAATTCCAAATCGTTAAATAAACCTTCAGTTTGACCAAAAAGCGCTCCAACTACGTCTTGAACTTCTACTACTCCGTTCACAGTAAATGATGCAACTATATTATATTTAGCAGATGCTGAGGTTGAATCAATCGATTCGTTAATTCCTCGTGTCATGTTTTTCACTTTGTTTGTTTTTGCTTTGAAAACAATATTGATTCAACTATCAAAAGCTGCGACTCAAAATCGCAATTATATGCATTAATGAAATGCTTGCAATCTGTAAAGATTAATATTATCAAAAACTCTTAATATACTCCACATTCGTTAATAGGAAAAATACCTTGGATAATTTCCTGTCTAAAATCTATGACTCATTAAATCATATTTATGCAATTCCAAATGAAACAAATTTTACAATTTTTCAGATTGTTTTTGTTATTTTAATTTTTCCATTGGGTTATTGCAATTATATGCTCTCTTTTTTAATATTTATTTATTAAATTGAGCTAAAATCAAAGATTTTTTGCCTTGGGTTAAATTATCGTGATTTTTCGTAATAATTTCATTTGTTTTGTTATATTTGAAGATTTTTCTTCTATTAAACCTTTATAAATATTTTGAGGTCTTGCCCCTTTTGTTGTAAAGTTTCGTAATTTTACATTCTTTTAATTGAATATTATTGTATTTTAGCAATTTTTATGTTTTGAATTATTTTTGTAATTTCTTCCGTAATTAATCGATTATTTTATTAAATAACATTTTAATTTTTAATAGATAATTGACAATTGATGATTTTATTACATATTTTAACGTTATATCGTATTTGATATATGAAACGTTGTTCACTTATAGTTTTCGCTTCAAATAATTAATTTGTAGTAATAACTTAAGTGAATTTGAGGCTTAGATTTTCTAACCCTCTTATCTAAATTAAAGAAATTCAACCAAAAAAAGTTTTGCATTAAAAAATATAGGTTTTTCATAACTCTCGTCAAAAAAGTTTTAATGTAATAGATCAATATATTTATTAGCTACATATCAACTAGCTACATATCAAAAAAAAAAAAATAGTGATTACTATGGCAGCACCAATTGTTCCAATACTTATCACAACTCTCCATAATATTTTTACCGCCTTATGGATAGGTGGGATGTTAACGCTAGCATTTGCTGTATTTCCTTCCATTATGAAGGTTTTAGGTAAATCAAAAGAAACAAAACAAACAATATCAACAATCAAGAAAAGAATGAGTATTTTTGTTTATGTAAGTATGGTCGGTTTGATTCTAACTGGGTTATTGATGGCGAAACAGTCTGGTCAATCAACTGGATTTCTTACATTTGGAAATCCTTATACAACAATACTGAGTATTAAACATATATTATATATCTTAATGATTCTACTTAGCATTTTCCGAAGTTTAATCATTGATAAAATGAATAATCTTACTCCTCCAGTAAAAGAAAAACTTAATATGATTATCTTATTAATCAATATACTTGTAGGTATTGTAGTATTAGCCTTGAGTGCATACGTTAGTATGATACCAGCAGTTTAAGGCATTTTTTTTTTTTTATTATTTTAATTTCAATTTTTGAAGGGTAAAACAAATGGATAAAATGGATAATGATACATCTAATAATTCAAATGAATCAATAAGAAGTCATGATCCTGTCCCTTTAACAAGAGCTATATTTCTCGCCTTAATATGCAAAACTCCAAGCATTACAGGATATGAATTGATGAATTTGGTACCAAAAGTTATGAAAAATCGTATTAGGTTTAAATCAGGTACTCTTTATTCAGAATTACGAAGACTGGAAAATATGGGTTTAGTTTCATCTGAACAATCTTCTACAGGGCGAAAGCAAAGAAAATATAAAATATCCCCAACAGGAAAGGACGCTCTCAAAAATATATCTAAGCAAATAGAGGACCGAATTGAGTTTATCTTAAAACCGTTAATTTCTATTATTGATTCTCTGGAAATTTAGTAAAAAGACTCAAGAAAGAAATTTTTTCTAAAACCGAAAGAAAACCACGTCCTTTATTTAGGAGGTGGATGAATTTCGTTAAAAAACCATCATCCCCGATATTTAAATAATCCCGTTATAATTATATAATATATAACTGGTTTGACAAATTCAAATGAAATGTTCACCCCTTTTGGATGAAATTTTATTTTTGTTAAAAAATTTGTATATTAAAAAAAGGAGTTCCTAAGTCCGTCTGGATAGGGAATAGAGGGTGTTTGAATCACCCGGTAGTGTTAAAAGTTAATAATTAACCTACGAATCCACTGTATTTAGGCTGTGGTAGTTCAATGTTCAAATTCTATTAATAATAAATATATAAAATAGGAATATTGTTCAAAATGGATAATCTCATTGTTTTTGGTGGTAAAGGTGGAGTTGGAAAATCTTCAATTTCTGCCGCTACAGCAGTTTATTTAGCGAACTATCTTAAAAATAAGCAAATACTACTTATTTCATTTGATATTGCTCATAATCTATCCGATCTTTTTGAAAAAAAGATAGGAAATGATGTTACTCAAATCACCGATAATTTATTTGCCATCGAACCCGATCCTGATAAATATGCTGAACGATATACAGGAGAACTTGCAAAAAAGGCGCGAATTTTGATAAAATCGTCTAAGATTATATCAATGATCCCAGATCTTGATGTAATAATTACAGATTCTCTTCAAAGCAAAAATATTCCGCTGGCGATGAAAAATTCACTATTCTTCCAGAGTATAATCGATGCAGAAAATCCAATGGCTGATATTGGCGAAAAACAAATGCGATATAAAGGAATTGATCAAGATGATTCTACACCAATAGAAGCACGAAAAAAAATACCTGCTTTTGATATTCTGATTTGTGATTTTCCTCCAACAGGAAATATGATGGCTTTATTCGAAGTACCCCAAGACAATGCACAAAGATCGATGAAATTTAGTTTAAGAGTCATTTCTTCCGTTCAAAATTCATTTAATAGTATAAAAAAATTAACCAAATGGGCAAAACCTGCTACGTGGATAGCAAAAGGAATAATAAAGGATGAGAGAGATGAAGATCATAAACTAGATAAGGAAGAAAAAAAGAATTTGGCTCAAGATATCCTTGATATTCTTCATGATATGGAATTACGATCAAGTCGAATTTCTTCTATTATGAAAGGCATTGGTTCACTCCGTCTTGTATCAATTGCTGAAAAACCCTCATTTGAAGAGGTTAAGCGTGCTAAAATAATGTCTGAACCTTATATTTCTATAGACGGTTTGCATATCAACCGATTAATCCCCGAAAATGAACGAGGCCGTTCAAAGTATTTGGATAATCTCTATAACTATCAAGAAAAATATCAGAAATTGATTCATGCTGAGTTTTCTGAGTTAAAAATTTGGGAATCTCATCTCTTAGACCATCCACCAATCGGTTTTGAAGGATTGATGGAATTAGCAAATAATATTTATGATAATACACAAATTGAAGATATTTTAAATCCTCTACATCGCATTCTGATTAATCCTGAAGAAAAAGACATTAAAAATCCTTATGAAATTGATGATTTTAGAAAAAAATGGGATAATAGTTAAAATTCTGGTAATAATGCCAATCCTATAACCTGGGATTTGATTTTTTAAACAAAATTCATTCTCCCAAAAAATGAAAAATTTTTTTGCTTTATTTTTCCTTTAAACTTTGACTGATGAAACTAAGATTTGATATAAGATCGCAGCTTGGATTCGCTCGTTTCGGGAGAATTAAAATAGGAGAACGATCTTTTAAAACTCCAAATATAATGGTCCCAATAAATAAAAATATCCTAAATAATATACAAATAGATGAATCTTTTAATTATTTTAATTCTATTCCGAATAAAGACAATTTTAATCAGTTAATTGGTTATGAGATTCAAGATCCTTTAGGGGTTTTTTCCGAAAAAGAAATGAAAGAAATGAAAGAAAAAAAAGAAGATAATGAAAAAAAAGAAAATGAGGCGTTATTTTCGGAAACAAAGGAATTATGGGGAATTCCAAGAATCTCAAATAATACAACTACATCACAAAACCAAATAGAAACACCTCAGAAATTGTACATTTTATCAGATAATTATCCAAATACGGATGTATCAAGATATCGATCATACGAACTGGCTGCAACATCTACGAGACTTAGAATGTATGAAGAAGTATTACTGAAAAAATACCCTGATGAAAAATTCATTCTGGAATTTACCTTTAAAGAAGATCCCCAAATATTAGAATATATAATCACCTGGATTCTACGTAATCAAGATCATCTTTTTGGGATCCGTATCCGAAATATCTTAGCAAACCTAATGCAAAGTAGGATAATATTGGATTGGATTATTGAATTAAAAAGAAAACTACCTTCAAATTTACTGTGGATTGCCAGTGGTAAAATATTACCCCAAAATTATGCTTTAGCCCTTTATCTGGGTTTTGATTTAATAGACACGCGATATATATTTAAAATGGGGATTAAAGGGTTATATATTTCTCCAAATTCCACTAAATGGTTAAGAGAACTGAGTTATCCTTTATGTTCATGCAAACATTGTCAGCAACTAATTGCCTATCTAAATAATCAAAAAAAAGATACTCCCCAAGTAAAATCGATGGTATTAAATCATAATTTTTATTCTGCAATAGGAGAATTATGGCGAATCAAACAATCTATAGCCGATAAAACTTTAAGATCATATGTTGAAATGAGAATTCATTCCAGTCCTTTAGCAGCTGGATTTTTACGAACAATCGACACTAAATATGCTAAAGAGATCAATTCACGGTTCCCAATTATTAATTCACATCCAGTTATGTGCATTGGTTCCGAATCATACAATCGACCCGAAATAATTAATTTTATAAATCGCGTAAAGGATGAAATAACACCCGCAAAGAAATATAAAATGGTTGTGATTTTGCCTTGTTCGGCCAAAAAACCGTATTCCCAATCAAGGTCCCACC
This sequence comes from Promethearchaeum sp., assembly GCA_030613185.1. Classification (GTDB taxonomy): domain Archaea; phylum Asgardarchaeota; class Lokiarchaeia; order Sigyniarchaeales; family Promethearchaeaceae; genus Promethearchaeum. The sequence goes on along the minus strand of JAUWMK010000024.1, from coordinate 13,718 downwards.
AGAAATTTATAAAAACAATACGTAAAGCAGCTGGGAAAGTTTATAATGATATTCATCAGGTGATAATTACATCTCCTACTGGAGTAATACCGCGCGAATTGGAAAAAGTTTTTCCTGCTGCCCATTATGATATTCCTGTTACAGGTGAATGGGATGCATACGAAATTCGCTCCACAGCCGAATGTTTGGCAGATTGGCTTAAAAAATATGAAACCGAAGACAATTCACCTTTATCAGTTATCGCACATCTTACCGGAGGATATAGAAAAGCTTGCGAAATAGCAGAATTATTTCTCTCACGTGAAAATGAGTATAAAGATAGATTCAAATTTACATACTCAATATCCCAAACCGATGATTTTGGTGCCAGTAGTTTCGATGGATTAAATAATTTGGAATCTGAAATTTCTGAGAATTTGAGTAATATTTCACAGGAGAAAACTCCCTCCAATAATTCTAAAGATTTTAATAAAATAACTAAAGACGAAATAATTATAAAAGCAACTATGGATTATCAATTCGGGAGAGGTGCGGGTGAATTGATAATCAAAAATGGCGCTATTATTATCAAAGGGAAAAGACCTCAATATAACGAGATATATACATACGACGGAGCGGGAAAATTACTAGTTGGAAGATTATATACAAATACTGGCTTAATAAAACTGGCTCCCAGAGGTGCAGAATTACTTGTTCCATTCGGAAAACATCAAATTAGCATTAATGAAGAAGATTTACAAGGAACTACAGTCTTTCGACCGATTTTAAAAGATATCGATCCTTCAGTCCATCCTGGAGATGAAATGATTGTAGTAAATAAAAATGGAAATTATTTGGGTGTTGGTGAATTAATTCAAGCACCACCGGATGCGAATCTTGCTAAAAGTGGTATGATTTGCAAGCTACGTAAGAAAATTAAGCAACATAGTAAAAAGGTGTAATGAAAATGAACCTACAAGATAACAATAACGATCAATATTTTATGCAAAAAGAAATTCAAGAATGGCTCGCTTCCCAAGATAATTTCGGAAAAGAACTATGGGAAGAACTCGTATATCTCCGTCACCGTCCTTTAAAAAAACGAAAATATGATAAACAAACTCAATTAGATCGACCAGTTGCAGTTTTCTCAAAACCAGAAAGATTAAAAAATGGAATGGGGACTGAAATTACCCTGATTTTTCGATCATCGGCATGTTCTTGGGCAAAATCTAAATCGGGTGGTTGCACTATGTGTGGGTATTGGAATGATAGGGCCCCTGAATCGATTACCGGGGAAAATTATTGGAATCAATTCCAAGCTTCTCTTTCAAAAAATGAAACTTTACTCAAAGATCCTTCTTCAAAAATCGTTTTTAAAATATTTACATCAGGTAGTTTTTGTGATCCTAAAGAGATCCCGATTGAAATTCAACTTAAAATCCTTAAAAAACTCGGTGAATTTTCCACAATAAAAGAAATTGTCATTGAATCGCGCCCTGAATATGTAACAAAGCAAATTTTAGAGCAATACAAACCATTAATTGGAGGTAAATATTTTGAAATAGGTGTTGGGTTGGAAACAAGCAGCGATTTTATCCGAATGAACTTAATTAATAAAGGTTTTAATTTTGATTCATTTTTATCTGCTACTAAACTACTTCATTCTTTTAACTTCGGAATAAAAGCTTATATATTATTTAAACCGCCATTTATTAATGAATATGGTGCTATACACGATACTTTTCAGACGGTGCGAATTTGTATTGAAAATAAAATCGATACAATTTCTATCAACCCCGCAAATATCCAAATGCATACATTAAGTAATGAATTGGAGAAAGTTCATCAATTTCGATCACCTTGGTTATTTTCACTCCTTTGGCTTTTAAAACACAGCATATCTAATGATGAAATGAAACAAACTCGCGTAATTTGTGACCCTTCTGCAGCAGGAAAGGATAGAGGTGTTCATAATTGTAGTCCCTATGATCCTAGTAATGATTATTGTTTGGAGATCCTGCATAAATTTGTAGAAACTCAAAATACCGATGTTATCCCCGATAAATTTGAAGGGAGCTGCTGGGACGAATATATTTTTGAAATATTACTTGAAAATAGATAATATTAATTCCAGAATTGTCCAAGTAAATTCGCACTATTCGTTTCTATACAATGCTCAAATACTTGAGTTAACCCGTTCTCATAAATTTTGATTACATTAAAAGAATGGTTGTAATTGACAACAATATTTTGTGAAGAAAAAGAACCACAGTAGGATAATATGGTATCTTCAATTTGAAGAGAATAGCTGATATTATTGCGGCCCATCAAAATTAAATTAATTTTATTCTCGGGATTTGTGAAATTTTTTAATACACATCCTGCATCTTCTAAGATCGTTTCAAATTTCAATCTGGGAGAAGGTAAAAAACGATGATTACAAGCAACAATATTCACTTTTTTATCATTAGTGTCCTGGAAATAATCACATATTTCGTTCATTCGAGTTCTACCAACAGATCCGTAGGTTAAATGTTTATCGATAGCATTTAGTCCGTAAACTCTTAATTTTTCTGAATCAAAGGTTGGATTTAACAATCCCATAAATTCTGAATATCGATCCCATCCATATTTCTGAAGATCTTTAAATCCTGGGAGGGTAAGCATAGGGTATTTAATCATTCTCAATTTTTCCTTAGCAATATGATATTCCTCTATTTTGTTATGTCCGCTAATACTTCCAGTTATACAGATTAAATCTGGTTTGTAACTATTTGCTTGGCGACATCCATGTTCGAAAACATTAGGAAGGAATAAGCCATCTCCAAAATGGGTATTTCCCATATGAAGAAGTGTAATTGACGGTTTTAAAGAAATATTTTGTGGTTGCTGGTATTTTTGAGAGATATAACGCCATCTTTCTAAATAACTTCCATCTAATAATTTCTTGGTGGTAAATTTCACCATTTTTTCATTTATATCTAATATTGTGTAAGTGAACATTTCCCGATAACGAGTTTTATTAGCTGATAACGTGCCACAGTTAAAAATAAGTAAATCAGAATCTCCTTTACTACATGTATAGATATTGGTTATATGACGATGGCCATTTAAAATAATATTGACATTAGTTTTTAATGCCATATCCAAAGCATCACCTCCGTCATAGATTGCTGATCGTTCTCTCCCAGTATGTGGGATCGGGATGAGCTGATGATGAAAACAGAACAATTTTACTTTATCTTGGTGCTCCAAAAAATCATTTTCACTTTTTTTAATGGCTACTTTTCCAATTCTTCCCGGATTTTCATCGGGAAGAGAACTATCAATTCCCAGAATGTAGAGGTCTTCATCTTCTATTTTAAACTTGCGAGATCCAAAGAACTCTTCAAATAATTCATATCCAACATTTCGGGCATCATGATTGCCTGGAATGATATAAAAATTATCTTTATTTAATCGGCGAATCAGATCTAATGCATGTTGATATTCCAAATAGGTTCCATCATGAGTTAGATCACCTAAATGAATTATATAATCCACATCTTTATATTGTTTTATTTCCTCTATGCCTTTTCCTAACATTACTGAATTAAAGCTTGGATTGTTATTGGTGGAGATGTGTGTATCTGAGATTAAAATTATTCGCTTCTGGAACTCCTTTTTTGCAGGCTGAGGCAATTTCATCTCATATCGTTTATATGCGGGAATTCCCATAAATTTCTGTTTTTGCCATAATCTTCTTTTCGACATTGATTTTTTACCTATATAATAAGAGCGCCTAGATTTATTTAATAATACGCGATAAAAGTACCAAGAAATCATAAAATGAAAAAAAAAAGTGAAAAGTGAAAAAACCCAAAATAATGAGTTTTATAGAAATTTGAACCCGCATCAATGTTATTATGAAATATGTAATTCTGGTTATCTTGCTATTAAGGATTTTAAGAGATAAATTTAAAAAATCGATGTTTATTTCTAATTTTTTTCCTAAATCCCAAAAATTCAAATTTTATGTAGATTTTATTTTCCTATAATAATCTAAACCAATAAATATAGGAAAATTGATTTTTAGATGATTACTTAAAGGAGATTCAAGAATGGTTAAAGTCCGCAATCCAAAAGAAATAGAATCGATGGTTAGGAGTGGGAGCTTTGCTAAAAAGCGAATTTTTAGTATTGTGGCTCACATTGATCATGGAAAAACAACCACATCAGATTTTCTGCTTAAACGTGCCGGTTTAATGCGACCTGAAGATGCAGGTGCCATGCAAGCCATGGATTCCGATGAAGAAGAACAAGCACGTGGAATTACAATTTTTACTTCAGTAGTATTACTCGCGTTCAATGACGATCGTGCAAAAGAAGATGAAGAACCTTACATTTTCCAAATTAATGATACTCCAGGACATTTATCATTCACTGGTGAAGTATCTCGAGCTTTAAGGAGCTCAGATGGTGCAATTCTATTAGTTGATGCTTTAGAAGGTGTTATGACTCAAACAGAAACTAACATCCGTTTAAGCGTTGGAAATGAAAAATGCAAACCGGTGTTATTTATCAATAAGGTAGATCGACTTATTTCAGAATTACGGTTGGAGCCTGCAGAGGTATACAAGCGTGTTGATGATATTGTTTCAGATGTTAATAATTTAATTCGAGAATTACAGCCAGAAGGCGAAGATTGGGTAGTTGATTTTTCAAAAAGCCAAGTTGCATTAGGATCTGCTAAACATGGTTGGGGATTCACCATGGAAATTTTAAAGGATCACAATATCAAGCCAACATATGTATTTGAAAAATATAATGAAGGTGATATTGAATGGCTTCGCAAGCATTTAACACTTGATGATGCACTTTTACGGATGGTTATCGATCATTTACCAGATCCTGTTACAGCTTCTAAATACAGATTGCCTGCAATTATCTCAGGGATTGATTGGGATTCAGATCTCGGAAAATCATTGAAAGAATCAGATCCTAAGGGTGAATTGATGGGAATGATTGCTAAAATATTCATTGATCCAAAATCATTTAGACCAACACTCATCGGGCGTATCTTTTCCGGAACATTACGTCAAGGAGATAAAATTTACTTAGTTAACAGAAAAGAAAACCGAAAAGTAAAGCGTTTAGGTGTCATGGAAATTACAGATATCTTGGATATGGACGAAGTCCCGGCAGGAAACCTATTTGCACTATTCGGATTTATTTGTCCTTCAGGTGAGACTTTTGTTTCTTCTGAATATGCTCAATCTTTTGAAGATACTGGAGATATCCCACGCTTTGAAAGTATTAAATATTCATGTGAAGCAGTCGTATCGCGTTCCATCACACCCGTTGATCCGCAAGATTTAGCCAAACTCGGAGAAGTTACAAGCAAATGGATGATGGCTGACAATACAGCTAAATTTTCATTAAATAAGGAATCTAAAGAATATGTCCTTAGCGGAATTGATCCATTACAAATCGAAATTCTCACAAAAAGAATCCACAAACAAATTAAAATCAAGGTTGGGGAACCAATCATTGTATACCGAGAGATGGTTACAAAGAAAGGTGTTTTATTCTATACAAAATCTCCTAACGGCCACAATCGGATGAAAATGTTTATTGAACCATTAGATCCGGTTGCTACAAAAATGAGTCTCGATGGCGAAATTAATGATATGACAAATAAAAAGGTCATGGCAAGACTGCTAAGAGAAAAAGCTGGATGGGATCCGAAAGAAGCCCGAAAAATCTGGGATGTTTTCGAGGGTAACATGCTTATAGATGGCTCAAAAGGTTTGCAGAGACTTGAACGAATCAAATCTTATGTTATCGGTGCTTTCAGAGAATGGGTTTCTCAAGGACCACTCTGTAAAGAACCGGTTATGGGTATCAGAGCCGTTTTCACAGATGCTACAGTTCATACCGACCCTGCTCACACCGGATACGGTGAAATCGCTACCATGATTAACTCAAATCTTTCATTAGGATTTTTAAATGCCGGTGCTAAACTCTTTGAACCAATGCAACATGTTGATGTCAAGACACCAAATGGGACCGAAGGTGGAATTATTAAGGTATTAACTCAGCACAGAGGTCAAATCGGGGAAATTCTTCCAGATGGTGCTTATATGCGTGTTAAAGGCAAGCTTCCAGCATCCGAGATTTCTGGTGGAATTGCGGATGATTTTCGTGGAGCGACTCAAGGTCGTGCATTTTTCGGCTATGAGTTTATAGGTTTCGAGCCTGTTCCGAAGGCGTTTTCTGAGAAGTTTATTTTGGAAATTCGTAAACGCAAAGGAATGCCAGATCATTTACCTGATGGGGCATCATTTAAGCGGTTTATTTACGTGCGAACCTAAATCTTTTTTCCACTTTTTTTATTATCTTATCTTGATTTTTTATTTTTTGTGTTTTATCAATCCATTTTTTGGAATTGAATTTAATTATTATTTCCTTTATCGAATTTGATCTAAAATTAATGGAAAAAAATAGTAAACTTATGAAAAGACATTAAAAAAAACATTATTCTTCTTTCAATCCTATTCCTAATATCATAAAACTCAACACAATAATGTAAATCCAAAATGCTGGCCAGAATGTAGCCCATGGAGCAGTTGTTAACCTTGATTGTCCTATATTTATGTCATATCCAAGACTCGCTATCATGGGATCTCCAACACCCAGAAAATTCAAGCTTTCAAATAATAAAATTGTCAAACCTATTAATAAGCACCCAACACCAAGAATTGATGAGACTATATTCGGAAGTCTACATTGGATTTTAATTCCGTTTGTTTTATTAAAATTAGATGGTTTTATATCCCCCATTTTCATTTCATAAGATATTACTTGTTGTGTGAGAAGTGTGGCAATTGGCATATTAACTAGACCTAGTATCCAGTAGAACTTACCAATATTAGGTCCTATTAATGTAAGAATTAAATATGCAAAGATAAGTCCCGGAATAACTAATATCATTCCGTTTATCGTATCTATTATATATTTCACCCATCCTCCAAAAAATGCAGAAATTGTTCCCATTAAAACACCTAATGGCATCCCTATTAATGTTGAAACGATCCCCACCTTTACCGCAGTTTGTATTCCAAATATGCATCGAATAAAAACATCTCTACGATATTTCGTTACTCCGAAAATATGCTCAATCGTTGGAGCAGAATAGGCTTGAACAGAGGTGTCGATACCTAAAACTAAATTATAATCATAAAGAGATATCAATTTTGCAATAATTGCGATGATTAGAAATATCGAGATAAAAATAAAGCCTTTTTTTGTTAATGGTTTGGATATTTTGATTTTTAAAGTTCTAAAAATCTCTTTACCTATTGATTCTTTATTATCAGTTTTTCTATCTAAAACAAACGAATTTTCTTCCAAAGTTGGCTGTGAAACTGTTTCAAGTGAATTAGAACTTGATTCGGAGATAAAGGGGTCAGAAGAGATAGTAGTTGCGGTCAAATTATTTTCAGTTTCTGATATTTTACCCAATTTACTAATACGTATAATATGCAATATCGCATTAATGAAAATGTTTATTATAAGAAACGTAAGTAACATTCGATAAATAGAGGCGCTCAGAACAAAAATATCAAAATGTAAAAGACTAGAAGTTATTAGTTGACCCATCCCAATGTTACTAAATGTAATTTCAAGTAAAAAATTGGTAGTAAAAATAAAACCAAGATAAAAAGCAATTTTTCCAGAAAAACAATGCGTTTCTTTCGGCGATTTATAAAAATCAATTATTGAATATGCCAAATCTGTAATGAATGAAAACATTATGAAACTTTGACAGAATACCGGCATTATCAAATGTAAAATTGTATCCCATAATGCTACAAAATCTCCTGCTACTAAACAATCTATCAACCTAAAATGTGTTATAGCTGGGACATCGGGTAAAGCGGGATCATAAAAACCTGTTGATGAAAGTACGTCAAGTTTGTATCCGAAAGTATATTGAAGTAACATACCCAAACAAAATACAGGAATAGCCCAATTTAAATGTTTAATTACATGAGCTATCTTTCTAGACTTCTTATCCTTGAACTTTTTTATGAGAAATCGAAATCCCACACCAAGAAGTAGGGAAAAGCATAATGTAACAAAATTGATTTCTAAGAATTTAAAATATGGTTCTATCATTAATTCCTTCACTGGGAATCCGGTTCGTAAAGCTGATGAATTTCCCCAATTTCCTGATATTAAATTCCAAAGAAATATAAAAAATTGAGAAATTATGGGTTTATCTAAACCCCAAAATTCAATCATCTCGTCATTTGCTGGGATGCCAATTCCAAACATAAACGGATTTCCTGGCATCATTCTGATAAATATAAATAGAAAAAAAATCATAATAAACATTCCAATAAACGATAACACCAATAAAATACCCATCTGGTTTATGGATTGTAAAATAAGAGGTATTTTTTCTCGTTTTGTATTGATCTTCTCATCAATTGTTTGACTCATAATATCACCTATTTTATATTTTTTATAACAAATTCGTATAATATGACATATATCCTAGTTAATTTAAAAATATATATTTGAAATCAATGTGAAAATAATAATGCATTCTTTGAGAGAAAAAATAAAAAAAAAAAAATTATGAATAGGAAAGTTATTACATCAATAAAAAAAACATTATTCTTCTTTCAATCCAATACCCAACATAATAAAACTCAATATTGCTATATAAATCCAAAATGCTGGCCATAAAGCTGCCCAAGGTGCAGTTGATAACCTTGATCGGCCTATATTTATGTCGGTTCCAAGATTTATTATACTATAGTCCCCAAATCCAAAAAACATTATACTTTCAAATATTAAAATCGAGAAACCTGTAATTAGACAGCCAACACCGAGAATTGACAAGAATATATTTGGAAGTCTTAAAAGAATTTTTCTGCCATTTTGTTTACTAAAATTTAATGGTTTAATATCCCCTTTTTTCATCTCATATGAAACGGCTTGTTGAGAAAAATGTGTGGCAATTGGTAAAATAACTAAACCAAGTATCCAGTAAATATTATTTAATTCATTTCCTAATATTGAAATAATGGAAATTGCGAAAATAATTCCAGGGAAGATTAATATCAATGCATTAATAATATCTAAAACGTATTTAGCCCATTTTCCAAAATATGCAGAAATTATTCCCATAAAAACTCCTAATGGCATACCGATTAAAGTCGAAATAACTCCTACCTTCACTGTGGTTTGTATTCCATAAAGACATCTACTATAAACATCTCTGCCAAATTTTGTAACTCCGAGAATATGTTCACTCGATGGGGGAGAATACCATTCAACAGAAAAATCCATTCCTTGGACTATCAAAAAATCATATGGTGATAACTTTGCTGCAAAAATTGCAACGATTAATATGAACCCAATAAGAATTATTCCAATAATTGTTAACGGATTGAAAATTTTGCATCTTAATCCCAAAAAAATCTCTTTACCTATAGATTTTTTATTTTCTTCATTTTCATCTAAAACCAGCGTATTTTCTTCCAAAGTTGGCTGTGAAATTGATTCTGGTGAATTAAAACTTGGTTCAGATAGAAAAGATTCAGAATTGGTAGTAATTGCTGGTATTTTATTATCTGTTTTTGAATTTTTCACCAATTCTATAATAATTCGTATTGAATGCAAAATGAAATTGATAGAAAAATTAATTATAAGAAAAGTGAGTAAAATACAGTAAAAAGCTCCAATTAAAATACTTACATCTATAGAATTAATGGCACAAAGCAGTAAAAAGGACATTGAGTTGAGACTAAATACAACTTCAATTAATAAATTTGAAGCAAAAATTAAACTTAAATAAAACGCAATTTTTCCTGATAACAAATGCACTTCTTTCGGATTTTTATAAAAATCTATGATTGAATATGTCAAATCTGTAATAAACGAAAACATTATAAAACTAAGGCATAATACTGGCATTATCAGATGTAGAATTGTATCCCAAAATGCTACAAAATTTCCCGCTAATAGACAATCAAGCAACCTAAAATGGGTTATTTCTGGTAAAGGATCCAAATTTGCATCAAAATAATTCGTTGCTGGTAATAAACCAAGTTTGTATCCAAATGTATATTGAAGTAACATACCAAAACCAATGATTAGAATTGCCCAATTTAATCGTTTTATTGCCTGAGGTATCAGTCCAAACCATTTATCCTTGAACTTGTATGCGAGTACTCCAAATATTACGCCAAGAAGAAGAGAAAAACTGAATGATATAAAATTTAATTCGAATGATCTTGGAAAAACATCTATAATCATTTCACTCGCAGGGGTACCCCTTCGTATGATAAGGGATTCTCCCCAATTTCCTGAAATCATATTCCAAAGAAATATAAAATACTGAGAAATAATAGGTTTATCTAAACCCCAGTTTTCAGTGTATGCTTCAAAAGCTGCAAGTTGTGCTTCAGTTGGATGTTCTCCTATTATAAACATATAAGGAGATCCCGGCATATTTTTGATTAGTATGAACAATACTAATATAATAATAAAAATTCCAATGAATGATAACACCAACAAAATACCCATTTGGATCATAGATTGTGTTATAAGCGAGATTTCTTTTTTTTGATTATTTGTTTTTTCATCAATTGTTAGACTCATGTATTTTCACCTATATTATATATTAAACAACAAATTCGTGTAATTTGAAAAATATCTTAATAAATTTAAATCTTTATGAAATTTTTCCCTAGTTAAACTTTATAAGGGAAAATTGTAAGGTTTTAACCAAATTTATGACTATTATACCTTTTAGGTGATGACCACCTTTTTTGATTTTTTCTATTAAACTTGTTTTAACCTTAATCTAATGAATATTCTCGTACTTCAGACATACTTCTTTAGGTATTTACTCAATATTTTATGATTTTATAAGTTTTTAAGGTTTTTTATGCTCGACAACGATGGAGAATTATTATATATGTAGTCTTTTAATATATAGATAATGGCTAATATTCTTAAGAATCTACCAAATGGATCCTTAGATATTGATGAAATTATAGAAGTAAATTTTTTTCCCACTGATATAAAAGGTGGATCAAGGAATAGTAACCCACAAGAATGCAAGCATTTAGGTGTTCTTGTAAAGGATGGACATAATATATCTTCATCACAAAAAATACAAAGGATTGTATGTGCAAAATGTGGTACACGTTTCGGTAATAATGTTAATGAATGGGATCTTAATATATATCAAGAAAAATTAAAGGTAGTATTGTACGAACTTTTCTTTGAAGGTTGTAAGCAATCAAAGATGGAAAAGAGATGGGGTATTCCTCAGCCCAAATTAAGCAAGTTTAAACATGATTTTGTCGAGACTGTGCTTGAACAATACCCTGATCTTCTGAACTCAATGCCATATGACCTTCCTAAAGGAGTAATATACGGAGATGAAACATATTTGGGAAAAAGGGGGAATTCTAACACAGAAATATTATTTACTAATGATAATTTCGAAGTATTATCAACTGGAATTGGAGAAAAAAAACATTTAGAAAAATCAATACTAAAAACATTCTTTAAAATGCCCAAGGAATATAGAGATAAAATGCGTGTTTTAGTTACTGATGGAGAAGTATCATATCAGACTTTAACCTTATTGAATAGTCATAAAGTAGTATTGGTTCAACAATATCATAGTGCTGATAAATTAGGACAAATTACAATTCATAAATATCAAAAATTTGGTCCCCATATTTTACATTATCTCATCCATACACATTGGAAGGTTTTCAAGAAAGGAAAACATGAGTTAGGATTTAAATGGGAGATAAAATTGATACAAGGGAAGCTTCCAATTGGGAGAGGTCGTCCTACAATACAAATGACTCAAAGTAAAATCTACAAACAATGGCGACAAAAAAGAGATGAGTATATTTCTAACACATTTCAGAAAAAGGGCTCTGCCAGAGTTTTTATAAATCCCGATTCCAAGAAGATAAGTCTTCGTCAAGGTAGTAAAAAGTGGATGCAAGCCATGATCCAACAAATCTTAATTATTTTTCATGGAAAATTCGTTACAAACAATCGATCGGAGAGTAAAAATTCGCAGATTAAGAGAACAGGGAATATGAGAAAACAGCCTAACGAGAAACACTCTGATTACCTCTTTCAACTTCAAGAGTTCATTGTTAAAAACGGACATTTATCTCAAACTTCCATTAAAGGTCGACCATTGTACAAATATTTGATGAAAGAAACTAAAAAACAGAAAAAAGGATATACAATTTATTCAAACAAAAAGGAGTTTAATCAAACTTTAATAGAAACCTATTTCTAAAGAGATAAAAATGACTATCACCTAAAAGGTATAATAGTCAAATTTATTATGTTTCTATTTGAAATTATAAATTAGTTTGCAAAATTAAGGTATAAAGATTGCCAAACAAACTTAGGAATGAATTGATTATGATTAATTATTATTTATAAATTTGCGTTAAGCAAAATTAGTCTAAAGATGGAGATTTAAGAATTGAAAATCAATGAATTTATGGAAACTATAGAACCATTATCAATAGAAAACATATCAATTTCATGGAATATATATCATAATTTTGAAAACCCACCTGATGAAACAAAATTTGAAGGAAATTTTAATATAGAAGTTTTTCCAGCAGAATCGAAAAAATATGAAAAAAATGCCTCTGGTATTCTCGAAATAAAAAATCCTTTTCCAGATATAAAATTTGTAAATAAAGACCAAAATTATTCGGTAATCATTCCGGGTCATAGATTATTAACTGTATCATTAGAAGAAGAGAAAGTAATTTTTACATTCATGCCCCACGGGATAAAACCTATCGAAGGATTTCCTACAGAAAAACATATTTCTTGGGGAAAATGCTCAATTGATGGAGATACTGACCAAAAATCAAAAATATTGAAACCATTAATCCAAATTTTATTCGTTAGCCAAAAAACTCCACGATCTCGTTGTGAAAGTTGTAAAGGGTTGAAAATGTTAATAGGAGATAGTGATTCTAATAATGAATCTGATTCTGATTCTGAGTTATTCGATCACCAATTAATTTGTCATGGTTGTCTCCAAGGTGCTATTAATTTTTATAAAGAATTTGAAATCCAAATAGAAAATTTAGAAAATAAAAACAATATAAACCAACCTCGTGAAATGTTATTTCAACTTATAGATGGAGGTATTGAACTTGCAGATCGTTTAAACAATGAAAAATTAAATTCTGAATTTCTCTTTTTTCAAGCATTATTGATGAGTAAAGATGAAGATCCACGAATTATTCAGGATTCTCTTGAATTACTTGAAGAGATAATTATGTTCAGTTCAAGTTGGAACTATAAGAAGTTAAATGAAAAATCCGAAAAATTAAAATCATCGATCTTAGAAAATAATCCAGATATTAAATCAATAGAGGAAATAGTTATTCTTGAAAATCAAGATTTAATTGAAGATATTGATAATCCTGTTCAAACTGGAATTAAATTTCTTCAAAAAGCGAAAGAACTTGAACAACAAGGAAATTTTCAAGAAGCTATTGATTGTATAAATAAAGCATCCGCGCCTCTTGTTGATAGTGGGGTATGGTCTGATGAAGATTTTCACCAAGCTCAACAAGAAATCACTCGATTAACAAATTTAATTAATATAAAATCACCAAAGCCTGTTGAAGAAGTAGTTCCTGAACCAGTTGAAGAAGTAGTTCCTGAAC
>JAUWMK010000211.1 GCA_030613185.1 Promethearchaeum sp. | reverse complement strand
GGACGGTCCACCAATAATTCAGGATTCTCAACGAATTTTTTAATAGATTTTAAACCGTTCATATAATACATACCCTCGCTGATGCGTTCATCAAGGGTTACCCCGATATCAACCACATCGATTACTTTAATCTCTCCTTCTTCAGTAGCAACTACCTGCTTGTGAATTTTATTCACTGCAATGAACCAAGATGCATTTCCCCACTCAAAAATATGGTGTAAAACTTGACCTTGAATACCAACACTCCCCAAATTGGCTAAAATTACACTTGCATACATTGGATCTGGTTCAATCATCATTTTTGGAGGCAATTTTCCAAAGAAATCAAGGAATTTCACTAACTTCATAGTAATCATTAAAACCCAGCGTGGGAGAGATCCAAAGAAGTCGATTTCTGCTTCTGTCTCATTCCCTTTATTGGTTCGAGATCGATTTATAAAATTATGATATTTTTGTCGTATATCCTCGATTGAGCTTAAAGGATCAAAATCAATTTTCGCAAAAGTCTCTTTTGCATAAGTTTTCAATTGCTTTTTAACCACAAATGAAAAAATTAATCTGTTCCTTTGCCAATATCTTCTTCCAATTATAAATCTATTCAAATGCGGGTGATACAAAAAAGTTCGCGCCATCGCACAGAGAAACACTTGGAAAAATGTTAATCTTTGCCTTCTATCGAGATTATTTTTTTGATTATATTCTTCGATAAACGGTAGTGTTTTTGTTAGATCAAATTGCGTGTTGAATAAACCCACAGATTCATTCCGAGTTTTCATGACATGCGGCTCTACATTCCTAAAAACAGGAACATCAGCGCGCATACCATCATATCTTCTTCTTCCCATAATTTTCACTATTTAAATTGATTTTAACAATTTACTTAATAGATCATATAATTAATTGATTAAATAATATTCTTTTAGAAAGGTTTTAAGTTTTTAAGTTTTTGAGTTCTTGAGTTCTTGAGTTCTTCTATTTTCAAAGCAATAATTATCTCAATTTCAATATCCCGAAGAAAATTTGAAATGAATTAATAGGATTAAATAAATGATATTGAAAGTTTTATACCAAAAAGATATTTAAATGAATATTCCAATATAATTATTGATTTATATGTCAAATGTGTTTTCTAGATCTTGGGAAATTACTAAAATTTCCTTCAGAGTTATGGGTAAAGATAAAGAACTATTGATTTACCCGTTCTTAGCGGCAATATTTTCAATGATATTTTCAGTAGCAATTCTTGTTCCATCAATTTTCTTTAGTTGGTTTGAAACTGGAATTCCAGAAGATATGTCTGCTGCTTTCGGATTGATTGAATATCTAATTGTATTTGCCACTTACCTTGGATTGGCTTTGATCGCTACATTTTTTAATGTCTGTGTTGTGTATACGATTAAAACTCGATTTGAAGGTGGAAACGCTACATTAGGGAGCAGTTTCAAATTTGCTTTCTCAAAATTCCATTTAATAATCTCTTGGAGTTTGTTGTCTGCCACTGTTGGGCTTCTTTTATATATACTTAATGTAATTGCAGAAAAAATAGGAGGTATTGGAGAAGTTATTGTCAAAATGATAAGAGGAATAATCGGTATGGCCTGGAATATAGTTACAATATTTGTAATTCCGGGGATGGTTTATTATAACCTTGGTCCGAAGGCTGCAATTAAAAAATCGGTTGATACTCTGGGTAAAACTTGGGGTGAAAGTTTAGTACGACATTTTGGTATGGGATTAATTCAATTCCTTATCGGTTTGGTTGGTATCGGAATTGGTGCCCTTCTATTGTTCTTACTTTACCCTATTTTGGAATTTATTGCAATTTTAATCGCAGTAGGAGTAGTTGTCGTATACTTTATAATCCTATCTTTGGTTTTCAATGTCGCAAATTCAGTTTACAATACTTCTCTATTTGTTTATGCAGATACCGGAAAAATTCCAGAGGGATTCAACCAAGAATTAATGTCAAAAGCTTTTAAACAGAAAAAAGTCAGAACACGTTAAGTTATTTTTTATTTAATTATTCTTTTTTTATTTCTATTTTTTGATTTTTCAATTTCATTTCTTGATATTTTCATTAGGTTATCAGATTTAAGGATTTTAACCAGCGTTTATGAGAAGATATATTATATCTGTGGACTTCTTTCCAAAATTTGAGAGCTTTCCGTACTTCATTTTTTTTGAGAAAATTCTCTTTCACTAAATAAATAAGGAAATCAGGTAAAAAAATTGCTTTTTTATCAATACTTAAAGCAGCTGCATTTAAACCACCATCATCCGAAATAATTACTGATGATTCTTGCATTGATACCCATAATAAGTTTTGATCCGCTTCATCAAAGTCACTAAAAAATGGGAAACGAGTGATCATTTTAATAATATCGTGATTTTGAATCGGAATTAAATAACAATTCGTAGGTGAAAAAAAATGAACTAAATCAAAATTTTCACATTCTTCAACTATTGCATTTGTTATACCAATTCTAAATTGCAGGATAATATCTCTTAAATCGATTATCATATGTTCTTGAAGTTCCCGAATATGATTTAATGCACATGTATCAAACAGATAAAACATAATCTTTGCACTTACCCTAATTATTTGATTTCTTTAAAAAATCTTTTGAATTGAGATTTAGAGCAATATTAAGAGTTTTTTCTGCTAATTCATCTGAAATTTTTTCCTCTGCATTTCTTCGGGTCCATTCTTTTAGAAATTCATGACCGTTAAGTCCGCTTATTTTCCAGGCTTTTTTCCTACCAATTTTTCCTTCTTCTAATAGTTTAAAGGCTAAATCAACTCTCTCTTGCGAGATGGTATCAAATACATTATGTTTTACAAGCTCTGTCATTGTTAATCCACGCATTTGAGCGATTAATTGTAATATCATTTTTTCGTCGTCGGAAATTCTAAAATTTATTTGACCCATTTTTTTAATCCACTATACATATAGTTAAAACAAATTTAAATAATTTACCATCATTGTATAGCAAAAATAAATAGCAAAAATCAAAATCGAAAATAATACAATAGGTTTAAAAATCGAAATATTCAAAGCAAATGCGTTTTTCATATTCATTGGAGAGAAAAAACATGGCCAGTATAGATTTTAGATACCTTATTCCCGAGGTAATTTTCACGGAACTAACACAACTCGCTAAAGACGGTCATAAAGACAAAAACCGAATCGTAGCAGGCTGGATGTTTGCAGATCGTAAAAATAATTTCGCCATCATTAACGGCTATGATGTAACTAAAGACCCGTCTGATGCCCACGTGCGCCCAAAGAGCTGGATGCGTATGAAAAAACACAAGCTCTATTACATGCGAAAATTGAAAGAAGAGCGAAATATCGACATTATTTATCAGTTTCACACTCATCCGAACGGTAAAGAAGCTTTACACGAGGTTGATTTGAAGATTCTCAATTACCTAACTACCGGCGTAATGGTTGTTATCACGCCAGATAACATCTTAGGCTGGTATTTCGATAAACGGGAGACGAAAAAGGCTATTATAGACAAGATGATCTTCGAGATCATTAACGAATAGATGAAATGAACGGGATTTATTTATAATACTTTTTTCCTTTATCACTGATCTTTTATCAATTTTTATTTTTATTATCTATTGATATTTTAAAAATTTAGAGAAAATTTATCGCTTCTTTCATTTTTTTTAATCTTGATTTTTTATATCTTTTCCTTTGTTCCCAAAATTTCCAGCATTTTAGATATTCATTTTTTGAAAGAAGGTTAGTTTTTACTAGTTGGATGCAAAATTCCCAAAAATATAAGGCATTCAAACCTAAGCTTTCAGCAGGAAACATTACATCAGTATCATTAGATATTATAATTGTCTTATCTTGATATGCTAAGAAAAGCAAATCTTGATCTGCTTTATCAATGGATTCTAAAATATAATTTGATATGAATTCGGCTTTTTTATCTAATGAAATAGGTACAAGATAACCTCCTTTAAAAGCGATAAATTCGTCTAACTTATAATTACAATATTCTTTCTTCAATTCCTCTGTTATTCCCCATTTAAATTTGGTCATAATTAAACGAAAATCAGGAATTCCATATAAATGAGTAATTTCTCTCATTTCCAATAAAGCACATGTATCAAAGAAAATTATTTCCAACATTTCTCTCACTATTATGGATTTACGATTTATGGATTTATTAGACGAGATATATCATAGTCGATGGCTTTTTTTAAGTGTTTTTCAAAAATATGATCAGGTATTACTTCTTTTGCATCTCGTTTTGCCCATTCAAGCATAAATTCATGATATGAAAGTCCAGATACGATAAAAGCTCGTTTAAAACCACACGATCCTTTATTTAATAGTTTGAATGCATATTCAAGTCTTTCTTTTTTCATCTCTTTAAAAAGAGCTTTCCTTGCTAATTCAGCCACTGAAAATCCTTCTGATTCTGCGATCTCTTTGTAAATTTCTAAATCCTTTTTATTAATTCGAAAATTTATTTGGCTCACATTTTTATTATGTAGACAATCAATTTAAAGATGTATAGAAATGATATCATTTTATATTGATGCTTTTGATATCAATAATATCCATCATGATTTTTCCTCCTTTTAAATTTACATAATCTTTAAGTTTGGATAGATGAATAATTCGTTTTCCAACCTACTCAAATGGAATTTTTTACATTCTAAACATTTCTTATATAGTTCTGGAAACCATTTGTAGAGTTGAAGTAATACATTTCATTTCTCATTGAATAGTAAATACACCCGTGATCCCCAAATTTCTCCTTTATCGGTTTGTTTGTAATCCGTTTTCTCTAATCAAAACCTTCTTTTCTTCCAAAAAAAAATCATGAATCGATAAAAAATTACAAAAATTATTGTATATGTTCCTAATATGTATTGAAGATATGAAAAACTTCTATTTGTTTCATAAATGTTAAATAATAGATAATAAATATAACTAAACAATCTCTTAATAGAGATTTTTTATTTTATTTTCATCATTAAAATAAATGATTCTATCTTTGCAAAACTTTTTCATAACATGAAAAATAATTCAATTTTAATCGAATTTATTGGAATTGGAAAACTTAATATTATTTTAAAGAATGAATTTTGATATTACATTTAATTGTATTCAAGAATTTTATGATATAAGAGAGTTTTAATGTAGAAGTAATGTTTTTTTTGTTTGGTGAATAAACAAGGAATATTAAATATTAAGTAGGGGAATAAAGATGAAACACATATGGATTATAAAAAAGGATAGTTCAACAATGCTATTCTATCATTCCTTTGACAATGCTCCTTTTCGGGCGATTATTGTATCCGGTTTGTTAGCAGCGTTAAATAATTTCTCGGAAATCGAAATCCAAGAACAAGGCATCCAGAGTATTGAAATGCATGATATGCGTTGGACTTACTTGGTTTCTTCAAAACATAATCTTCTCTTTATTGCTGCAGATGACAAAGAGCAGAATAGCAATTTAATGCGTTCTCAATTAGAGATTGTTTTAAATTTATTTGTGATAAAATATCATATTGATTTAAAATATTGGGAAGATGGTGCTGCAAATCTTAAATTTTTTGAAAAATTTAGTTTAACTTTGAAATCTCTTACAAGGGAATGGAAATTAGTAGATGAATCGAAAAATATTGGAACGATTTTAGATATTCTTGGAGTTTTCCAACTAATTTTAATTAAATATATTAAAATCATACGTACATATTTTAAAAAGAAAGCATATCTCCAGATATTGAGGGAAATTAATCAATATGCACCTCTATTGTGGGAGTGGGATGAATATCGTGTGAATCCTCAAGGATTTAAAGTACTTAAATTATATATTCCAATGGTTGATTTAACTAAAGGCATTATAGATTTCGATACTTCGAGTGGAGAATCAATTATAGAAGAAGAAAATTTAGGTTTGGAACCTGAATATATGAAAAGTTTCTTTTACGCGATTATTCGACATTATAACTTTACCATAAAAAAGTATATTGATGAAAAAACATGGTATGATATCCAATGCAGGGAATTTCTGCCTATTCTCTTTTCCAGGTGGGATCACTTGTATCAACTGAGCATTTTAAAAGAATTAACAAGAATTTTACTCACTTTTGATGTTGGTTTATAGAAAAATAAAAGTTAGAAAAAATCTGGGATCAAGAATTTTACATATCTACAATCTATTCTAAATTGCATTAAAATTATGCTTTTTTAGATAGATCGGAGCACCAATTTGTCTTACATTCTTTTGAACAGAATCTGTGCTCCTGAACTTCTTGACCAATATTTTTATGAACGAAATATCGTTTAGGAAGATTTTTCTCACAAAAATCACATTTGTACGTTTTAGTCATTGATTTTGGGAGGATGATATCGTTGAATGAATTCACATTAGCCATGTTTAATCAAATGTAACATTGGATTTTAAATTAACTAAATTTAAATCTTGAATTCTGGGAAAGTAATGTGATAGATCGACAAAATTCTTGTTGAAGCAAACTATCTGGTTAAGTTGTATATAGAGAAATATTAAATTGCAGAAATGCTGTAAAAAGTATGAAGAAATATAGAAAAAATGATTAACTATTTTTAGAAAATTCGAGGTGCATTTAAAAGTATTTAAACCTTTTTTTTAAACAATGAATATTGGCACAAAAAAAGTAAAAAAAATTAAAATGAATTTGCAAATAAAGCAGTCGTATATTGTTTTACTATTTATGATTTTGAGCGGAGTTTTTTTAATCATGTTGGGAAACGCTAACTATCAAGCTACTGTTCAAGAATGGCAATTTGATTCGGAAATAAACTTAAATGGACTGCATGATAATTTTGAAAATCGATTAAACACAAGTTATTCACAACTAATTCTCTTAGAAAATTCTCAATCATTAAACCACGCCATCGATTTAAATGAAACCGATCCAGATTATCAAGATGAACTATTGAAATTGCAGAAGCTTTTCATGAATTACTCACAGCAGTTCGATTATTTTGCTCAAATTCGCTATATAAATGAAACAGGATATGAAAAAGTGCGTGTGGATAATAAAGCAAATGGAACGGGACCATATTCATTCAATATAGAAGACTTGCAAAATAAATCGGGACGCTATTATTTCCAGGAAACAATGCTATTATCTAAAGGTGATTACTATTATTCACCAACAGATTTGAATGTTGAACATGGTGAAATAGAAGTCCCTCATCTTCCTGTGATAAGAATTGCAGCACCCCTTTTTAATAATCAAAGTAGTAGAAGAGGGATATTAATTGTAAACATTAATTTAAATTATCTTTTAAACACATGTTCTGATCCGGACTCTATAAGAGGTTTTTATATAATAGATCTTGAAGGATATTATATAAAAAATTGCAAATATCCAGACAAAATTTGGGGTCAGCCCGTTAATTTAAATCAAAGTGAATGGCATATTAGGACTGATTTTCCTTATTTAGATAATTATTTATCCGAAACTAACATATCTTCTGGAAATTTATCATATATAGAAGAGGGTGTATTTTCTTCAAAATATATAATAAATCGGTTAGATTTCGGACCTATAAATAAAGCACCCAGCTGGATAATGTTTACAACCAATGACTTTAAAACATTCTTGAATTATAATGGAAATAGTCTTTTGATTCAAAATTTTTCGTTTGTTATAATTTGGGTGATTTCAAGTATTGGAATGATTTTAATTCTTAATGCACTGATTAAAAATATCAAAAAACAAGAAAAAACAGAAGAAGAATTATCAAATCTTCAAAAAATACTCCCAATATGTTCGATATGTAAAAAAATCCGCGATAAGGATGATTCTTGGCATGAAGTTGAAAGTTATATGAGAGAACATTCAGATACAATTTTTTCTCATTCTGTATGTCCCACTTGCGCTAAAGATTTCTATGGAGATTTATTAGAAGAAGATTCATGAATAGAAATTCATGAGAATTTAGAAAGATTGTTTTTGAGAATACGATTTTGCTCTATTTTTTAGTGTTATCTGTATGTTATATCTTATAATTAAGGCCAATTTATTCAATTAAATAAATATATATGGAGAATCAACAAATTAATAGTTAGGAAATTAGTATGTGGCAAAAAATTG
>JAUWMK010000312.1 GCA_030613185.1 Promethearchaeum sp. | reverse complement strand
TCTTCACATGACGTTGTTATTTCGGGGTTGTAGGATTACGTTGCTAATCGTTTTGATGGCTTAGAAATTTTAGACATTTCCGATCCTACCACCCCCGTGGAAGTGGGACAATTTTATGATGGTGGATGTGCAATGGATGTTTACATTTCTGGAATATATGCTTACATGGCGGATCGTGAGGATGGATTGGAAATTATAGATATTTCAGATCCTACAACCCCCGTGGAAGTGGGACAAATCTATGATGGTGGAGAAACCTACAAAGTTTATATTTCTGGGATATATGCTTACATGGTGGATCGTGAGGATGGATTGGAGATTATTGACATTTCTGATCCTACATCCCCCGTGGAAGTGGGACAATTCTACGATGATGAAGGATATTTTGTATCTAGTGTCTATATTTCAGGATCATATGTCAATGTAGCATCTAGTTCCTTTGGGTTGAAGATCCTTGACATCTCAGATCCGACCGCCCCCGTGGAAGTGGCACAATTCAACGATGATGGTTCTGCAGTGGAAGTTTACGTAAGTGGGAATTATGCCTACGTGGCTGACTATATGGATGGATTAGAGATATTGCATGTTACTGGAGGAATAGAACACAATATAGCAATTAATGTTCCTGTTAGTTTATCATCGTGGATGATTAATTTCTCATACTACATCAATTGGGAATCGACTGGTTATATTTCCACAGTTAATATTGAGTTGTATAGAAATGGAGTTTTTGAAACGGAAATCGCCTCGGATATTTCAAACGATGGTTCTTATTGTTGGACACTTCCTTTGGGTCTGGTTAATGCTACTAATTATCAAATAAAGATCACAGAAGCTTCTAACTCATCCGTGTATGATTATAGTGAGAATTTTGAAATCTACGCTAAATTTATTACAGTAACTAACCCAGATAGAGTTTCAATATCTGGGTATAATCCGTTTTTATTCTTGATTGCCATGATTGGGATATCGGTAATTTTAGTGCTTAAAAAACGAGAAAAAAATTTAATTTCTTAATCTCCAAGCATTATTCATATATGGTTCTAAATTTTTTTACTTTATTTCTTTCTATTTTTTTCTTTCGTTATTTTATCACTTCTAATTTTCTTCAGTATCTGTAGATATTCGAGCGGAAGAATTTTTCATTAAAATCTTGGTGTGGTCTTTGGTCATTTTCCAAATCATGGTTTGGATATTGAAAATGAATGTAAGAAGATTTATCATGTAAAATAGTTAAAAAAAAATCATCGCGATTATGAATTTTAGTTATATCTTCGGTCGGTAATAAGTAAGTAGAAGAAGCCTACAACACCAATTAAGGCTCCCAATAGATAAATATATGTAAATACGTAGTTCCAAGCATCTGCTAAGATGTTATTAATCGCTGCTGGAATTGTGTTTAATCCTATTAGCCTTAGTATAACTAATGCTTGACCCATAGCCCACTCTTCTTCAGCAAACATAGATATACCTGAAATTATTGCCCAGATACCTAATCCTATGTTCATCCAACCTATTGCGCCCACTGAACCTTGAGCATCATGAGTAGTTTCCAATGTAGTTAATAGCCACTCTGGTATATCGACAAAAAATGATAATAGAAGATTAATAACACCTTGAACAAGAATTATTACTCCAATGAAAATCAGAAGAGAGTTCAATAATTTGCTAGATTGTTTTTTATCAGTAGTTATTGTTTGTGATTTTTCTTTGTTTTTCTTTGTCATAAAGAACACCCTTTTCCTAGTATAATGGATTTTTGTTCGTAATGATATAGAACAATTAGTATAAAACATAATAAAATTAAAAGAACTACTTTATTGAAATGAAAATTACTATTGAAAATTAAATAGAAATAATTTTTTTGCAATTACATATTGTAAATAATGTTGACAACTCATGGGCACTCAAGAAAAGCTAGAAAAGAAAGTGATTGAATTTTATAAGGAAAATCTTCAAGATCTCCACAATTCTACAGATAAATTGATAGATTTAGGCCATCTTGATAAAGCATTAGGATTTTATAAAAATTTTTCATTATTATGTAATGAGATTCAGCAAGATCCTCGATTTACTTATATGAAAAAGTTTCTACAGTTTGTTGTAGGAACCCATAGTTCGATACTACTTCGAATAGAGGAGTTGGAATTGATGTGGGATCAAATTTTATCTCAAAGAGGCCAATCGCAAAAAAGAAAAGAAAAACAAAGGATGCGGTCAAGAAGTAACTTTTATTCCCAAATTGACCAAATTCAGGCAGAATTTCTTGACAGTCTACATGAAAATCCAGATAATGAGTTTGAACATTATTTAAATAAATCGAAATTTTTAGCCAAAGCTCGAGTAATCCGGAAATTTACAAGCGAACAGGAGAATAAGATCAAAAATTTTCGAGTGAAAGCAACTAAAGAAAGACTCCACGAATTTCAAAAACCCCTTACAATTTTTCAAGAGTTAAAAATATTTGATGATTATCGCCTTGGGATTGAGTATAATTTAGTGGATATTGAGGATAAAGGCTGGCACAATACAATTCAAATGTATATTAATAAATGGATTCCCTATTTGCATACATTAGAGGCATTCCACGATAAAAATTCCCGGCATTTCTTAGCCAAAAAAATAGGAAAGGAGATTGTAAAGATCGAAGCTTGGGGAAAAAAAGTGGAAAAAAAATATGATCAAAGCATCAAACTGAACATGGACCAAGTAAATTTGATGAATAAATCAATCGAAACTATGATTTCTACTTATAAAACAGATCGGCAACAGTTAAAACGTTACACGGAAGATAAACAGATCTTAAAAAATCTTAACTAGTATTGTCATGTAAGATTCTTGCCCAAAGAACACTAATTTAATCAAAAAGCGCGACTAGTTCCAAGAATAAAGTTTGGAGTTTTGGAAATTGCTTTCGAATATAAGTGCTACGACGGGCTAATGCAATGGAAACAGCCTTATTGAATGCCGCTTTTGAAGATAATAGGCCGATTTCGATATATTTTTTCCGAAACAATATTTTTGCTTTAGGATCCTCTCGTAAATGTTCGATTTCTTCAGATAATCTCCCTAGAACATTTAAAATTTCTTTATCTTTCCTGCCAGGTTCATATGATTTTTCCATAAATTGCTCTAACCGTTGAATGAGAATAGTATAAAATTCAAAATATGAGGTGATATCATCGAACTGAATCCTAAATTGGGATCTTTTGAATAATGTATACACCATTTGCCAGTAATAGGGGTATTCTAAAGCCGATGGATATAAAACTTGATTAATTTTCAAAGCATGAAGGCTGTTTTTTTCACGGTCGGACAGTAGTCCTTGTTGTAATTTTAAAACTTCTTCCTTTAGTAATAGGGGTTCTTTAAGAGGATCTAATTTTTGCATATCAACAGGAGGATAGAATTTTACCAAAGAACGAGTTAGGTCTTTCTGAGGAAAAGAATTACTTGGTACCACGGGTATTCCGTTTTTATAATGAAAATATGACAATAATTGTGGACATGGAATGAGAAAATCATATTTTTTCTTTCCGAAGATAAACGGAACACGATTTTGATGTTTTTTAAAGTAATCATGCATCACAAAGACAACCCGATTTTTTTTCAAATGTTTTTCAATATCCCTTTCTAGGTCGGAAAACTTTCCAGTTACAATAGCAAATACATTTTCCCACGATTTTACAAATTGTCTAAGAAGAAATTCATTTTCGGGAGAAACAATACCCACAACTTCCACTTTTTGGGTTTTTCCATCAATGGTAATGGTTTTTCTCAATAAACCTGATGTGGGATGATATATTTCCCCTAAATGGATAATAGGCACTAAAACTCCTTTCTTTTTTTGTAATGCGGCTTCAATATGTTCAAATCCTTCCATTTTAATGAAACGTGTTATATTTTTAGGGGAATGGTTTGGCATGAAAAACATGATTTCTAAAAAGAAGTCAAAGAGATAGGAAATGAGTTGTAACCCCCATCTTTTAAGATTAATATTATGTTTTTCTAAAAAACTTTGAGGATATAAAAATTTCCAAGCATTTTCTAACGTTGAAAAACCCTTCTTATAAAATAAAGGACCTAAAATGATTGTTAAAAACCGAAATGGCAAGAAACTTTTCCGTTCAAAGTATTTATGCCTACCAGTTGATTGAATGAAATTAACAAATCGAAATGCGATATTATAATCAATAAAATTCTTGTGAATTTTCATAGAAGCTTTCTTATCTAATATTCTGTCTTTACTTTTAACCGCCAATTTATTCATCTCGATGTTTTTTCTGAATTTCTTTTATGAATTTCTTTTTTAATAAAAAGGTTTTGATAATTTCAATCTAAGCAATCTCGGAATGAATTGGTAAATCTTTTAAAATGGTTTACATTTTTTTAATTTCATGAGTTTACTTTCCCAAATTGTTGTGTGTATATGTTTTCTTATTTTAATCATAATTCTTTTCTTTGATAGCAATGATTATCTCACATATTCGGTTTTATTAATGCTTATCGCTGCAGGGGTTAGTGCTATTGATCTTCCCGAAGCTCGACATCTTGAAACTTACATAATGGCAATCGAATGGGAAGTAATAATTTTCCTTATTGCGATGTTTACTATAGTAGAAGTCCTAATTGAAGCTCGAATATTCCATAAAATCGCACAAAGTATTGTTAACAGATATAAAAATAATATTAGGAAGATGTTCTATGTTATTTGTACCGTATCGACATTATTGGCCTCTATTTTAGAGGATTTAAGTGTTGCAATTATTTTTATACCGATTATTGTTCTCGTTTGTAGCGAGATAAAGATAAACCCTTCTCCCTTCCTTTTGGGAATGACAATTTGTATTAATCTTGCATCTACTTTAACTCCATTCGGATCTGCTGAAAATATCATGATTGCAAATTATTTTGAATTATCCTTTACATTTTTTCTACTTAATTTCGGTCCATTTTTTATCGTTTCTACAATAATTACACTAGTATTACTGGATTATTTCGTACTTTCAAAGGAAATTAAAAAAGATTGGCGATCTGCATGTGAATCGAAGATGACTACTATTTCTGAAGAAAATGGTAAAACAAGAGATATATTAGATAATATTCAAATAGATAAAATGACTTTAATTAAGAATTTTGTGGCTTTAGGGATATTTATTTTGCTACTTATCTTTATTGATGAAATTCATATAGCAGGTCTTATCGGTGTTCTTTTATTTGTTTTTATAAACCCTAAAACTGGCGAATCAAAGAAGAAACAGCCACAATTATCTCATTTTTTGCGTAAAGTGGATTATAAATTAATATATTTCTTTATGTGCTTGTTTATTATGGTGCATCTTATGGAATTAAACGGGACTGTTGGATTAATGGAAAAATGGATTGAAAATCTTCCTCTTAATAACATTTTTCTTCTCTCCGTGTTCATTTTAATTATTACTTCTTTATTGTCAGGATTCTTGGATAATGCACCTGTCACAATTATTTTTCTACCTCTTAAGTTTACAAGTTGTGCATCTTTTTTAATTTTGTTTTTAATCTATATTAATTTTTAGGCCGACATAATCTTTTCTTCATCATTTTATTGTATTCATCCGATATTTTCAATCTCTTCTGGAAGAATGATATAAGTTGC
>JAUWMK010000308.1 GCA_030613185.1 Promethearchaeum sp. | reverse complement strand
CTTTTTTATGGAATTTTTTTCTAATAATCTTATTAAAATGATTGTAAATTTGTTGAAAAACAAGTAATAAATCAAAAATATGGGCGGCACCTTTACCTGTCATTAGTTTTTCCGCTTGTATCCATTGCTGTGAAAGTTCATCAAGAACTTCTTCAAAAGGAGCGTATTTTTCTTGATCAATAATAACATTAGTAAGGTTTTCAGGAATTAAATTGAATTTTTCAACAAACATTTTATAAATAACTTGTAATCTAGCAAATATAATTTCGGTATTTTCGCCACGTTCACAAGCAGCGACTAAAAGTAGCCCCATTTCTTGATGATATGAATATACCCACTTAAGACCAGACATTTCAATCGATAAGATCACTTGAGAGTCAAGTTCCGATTCAGAAAAATAGTTCAAAGCGGATAAAAAACCACTCACTAAATCGGGATCCAGTTTAAAATCCGAATAATTTCTATAAAATAGTGAAACTGATGATTGCGACAAAATAACCCAGAAGTGCTTCATTAAAAATATCCCTCAAAAAGGATTATAATAAATTTTATTTTAATTTTTCCTTTATTTTACTCCCACGAATGTAATATTATTAACTTCTCTATTATTCTCAGAAACTTTTGGCTGATTTCAGAATATTGATAAAAATATAAAAATAAAGTGAAAAAAGAATAACGTTGATTTATATTATCGCTTTAATTTCACTTTAACAACCGCAAAACCTATAAATCCTGCCACAAGGATCCAGCCACCTCCAAAAATATACCAGAAGAAATTAGTTTTTGATTTATCAGGAATTAGTTTTTCAACTATAATCGATATTGATAACGACCGATTTGATTCCCCAAATGCATTCAATGCGGTTAACCCAATGATAAATTCACCGGTATCATTAAATTCTATGAGAAATTCGGTTGATGTAGTATTTCCGATCAAAGTATCATTCATATATATAAAATAATATTCTGTGAAGTTTATAGCAGCCCATCGAATTGTTATATTAGTAACATTAATTGTTTGACTTAAAGTCGTAAAAATAGGAGGTTCGGGAATTATTCCAACAATAACTTTAATTGTATTCTCATTTTTCCCCCATGCAGTTCCATCTCTGGCGACAATTCTATATAGATAAGTTCCATATTCCAATCCATCAACATTAACTGAAAATGCATCTCCGGATACCCAATTACCGGTTTTCACTAAAACATCATCGAGATAAATGAAATATTCTGAATTCCAGTAATATGTATCAGTAATCATCCAAGAGATAAAATGTCCGGTTTCCCCTACCAAATATGTAATGTTAGATGAGGGCAACAGACTGATAACAGGATCGATGTTAACAAGAGGTTTAGTATCATTAGAATTGATAAACCCATCGAGTGTATAATTGGTGTCCCATATATTTCCAATAAAATTTGCACTAGGATGAAGTTCTTTATAATCACCCCAATAATTTCCAACAATGCCGTTATCCAAAAAATTGCTTATATCTGAATTAGAACCTTGGTAATCGCTATTGTTACTTATAAAATTCACCCAAAATGTATTATAATAAGTTTTAATATCTAAATTAATCCCGTATTGATTGAAGGAAACAATATTTCCAAAAATCGATGCTTTTTTATAACCAAGAGACTCAATACCATAACCATCATTAAAAGAGAAATTATTTCCATATATTGAATTATTTTCATTATTTGTTAGTAAAATTCCTGATGAACTTCCAGAGCATAAGTTATATTTAATGATATTATTATTACAATACAAATCAATCAAAATACCCTTATCTCCGTTATCTTTTATATTATTATCCGATATCGTTGAATTTTGAGAATAATCATCTAATAAAATACCATTTTGAGAGTTATTTGATATATTATTAAACGAGATTGTATTATTGTGTTGAAAATCGGTTAAATATACTCCACTCATTAAGTTATTACAAATTTCATTATGTTTTATGATATTGTGTTGACATTTTCCATGCAAAATTATTCCACATTCCGAATTATTAGAAAATGTATTATTGGAAATGATATTATAATTTCCGCTATCGTCCCCATACATTAGGAGACCATATCCACTATTGTTCAAAACTATATTTCTTTCTACAATACTATAATTAGATTGATCTAGCACTAAACCATTATCCCCATTAGTTAGGATAGTATTACCGTAAAAATTATCCCAATTATTTAAATACGCTTCAATACCTTTTCCGTTATTATTACAAATTTCATTATTTTCAAAAGTACTCGAGTTTGATTCATAAATTTGTATCCCATTATCTTCATTGTTTGAGATTATATTGCCGATAAAAGCATCGTTACAATTTAATTCTGATGAAATTCCTATTCCAGAATTATTGCAAATCTCATTATCTATAAAACTGATATTGCTGCTATAACGGTACATAAAAATTCCACCCTCATTTTCAAAAATAGAATTCTCTAAAAATAATATATTATGACAGTTAATTGGGGCATAAACTCCATCCTTACCATTTTGGGAGATAATGGATTTAATTATTTTTGAACTATTTGTATCTTCTATTCCCAAGCCCTCATCTTGATTGTTTAAGATGTCCGATTCACTTATTAAAATTCGTTCACTTTCTGTTATATTAATCCCTTGCCCAAAAGTTGATTGGAAAATGCAATTTTGAATATCTATGTCTGTGCATTCACCCACACTCATGCCTATTTTACCTGATAGATCAATATTACAATTTTGAAATTTGATATTAGTACAATTTTGCAGCCTTATTCCAACTGAACTAGATTGGTTTATTATACAATCTTGAATAATCAAAAACCGAGTTGTATCTGTTAAAGATATCCCATTTCCAGTAACAGTCCCAATCTCATAATTTTCAATAACATGGGCAGTTTCCCACGAAGATCCTGAAGTTCCATTTCCTTCACAAAAAGCGTCTAATTCTAAATCACCAATAATAGCAATTTGCGAGTGAGATGTAGATATTTTTGGCAAAATTTGGATTTCATTAATTGGTTCTGGCATAATAATTGCATCATCTATTAGATATGTAGATCCAATTCCAATATTAATCAAAAAAGCCAAAATAAAAATA
The DNA here is from genome assembly GCA_030613185.1 of Promethearchaeum sp. Taxonomy (GTDB): domain Archaea; phylum Asgardarchaeota; class Lokiarchaeia; order Sigyniarchaeales; family Promethearchaeaceae; genus Promethearchaeum. The sequence continues at coordinate 2,626 of JAUWMK010000308.1, read as the reverse complement.
TTAATTGTAAATCTATTTCGAGATGACATGTACAATCATTGGTTAAACAATTATATAAATGAATTTTATAATGGAATAACGCATAATCTTAAAAAATGATAACTTTAATGGCTAAATTAATTAATAGCTTCATAAATTATTAATTGGATTATTTTTTGAAGACTTTTTTAGTAATTTTATTTTAAACAGAAATAAAAATTAAGTAAAAAAGGTTTTCAAAATTGATCTAATCATTTTTCTTTGATTTAACGACAAATACTGAATAATTATAATCTTCTTCATAAAATGGCCGAATCTCATCCTTTTCATAAACAATGGATTTTGGTATCGTAATAAATAAATTCCCATTTTCTTCCTGAATATCTGCAAATTCTACTGATAAAATCTTCTCACCAAGTTCGGGGTTTACATGAAGAACTTTTGTTTTTCGATCTGGTCTTTGAACTTGCCCGAATATATTATAGGTTATAAAATCATGAGATTTTAAATCTCTTTTTTTGATGATTTGAGTTTCTTCACCAATTGAAACAATATTTCTTAGAAGATTATAATACTGATTTTCGGTTATTTCTGTTTTATTTTCGAGTATTTTTTTGAATTGCATTACTTCAGGAAAGAATTTCATTGACTTTTCTAAAATTATAAGCATTTCCTCACGCTGTTTTTCTTGCCATATCGATTTTGCATCGTATAAAGGAAGAAATTTCAATTCTCTTTCACATTCTTGGTTTTCTAATAAAATTTTAGATCTTTTACTTAATTCAATTAAAATCTCCAAGATAACAAGGTTTTTCTTTTCTTCATATACTTCATTCATTTTGATTTTAATGTAGATTTCCATAAAAATTGGGAAATATTGAATGAAATCGGAGAGTATTTCTTCAATTTGGCCTATATTTTTTTCGAAATAATTGGTTTCCATGTTAGTAACACATTTTTCAAATTAATAAATTCACTAAGAATAATCACCCAATTTATAAATTTATTTCTATTGGAAAACATAAGTGTATTAAAAAAAAGGTTTGTTTGATGCATTTAAATTATTCTTCTAATCGCGAGAGATTATATTTATCAGATTTCTTTCCCGATAATTTTTCTATAATCTTGATAAGGCTCCATTCCACAGTGAATTTATAACTTATTTTTTCCCATAAAAATGCAAAAAATCCCCATATTACAGCTAAAAACATCCCAAGTAGAATAACTCCTAGCATACTTTCATTCCAACCATCGAAAAACGGAATCAAATTTAAGATTTGTCTGAATAATACAGTAAGCAAACTTTCAAATATATAAACTGTTAATGAAATCATTCCAAATCTCCTAAGCCACTTAAAATAACGCGTGCGCTTGATTTGTTTCTCAGGTGAAATGAAATCGAATAATAATAAAGCCGCCAAGAAGTAAAAGAAAACAGTGCCTAACTGCCCATACTGCCTGTAACAATCTTCAAGTAATGCATCAGTTGTATTCATATAAATTGTTGAAGGATCAATGCCGCCTAAACTATTTAAACCGATCATTCCAATACTTAGCCAAATAATGCCTTGTATCAAACAATAAAGAGAAATTTTGATTTGTGACTCCTCTCGTGCTAACGCGATCCCTAAAATCGCGCCAAAAAGACTAAAACCACCATAGGGAAAAATCGGAAAATTATCATAAACCCAAGGAGCTAATAAAATTGCCCGAAAATATTGCCCATTTGCAATGTCTGCTTCAACTATCCTAGCAAAAGCTTCTCTTACAAAAGGTCCTAAAATCAAAAAGAAGAGACCAAATATGCCTAAAATAATGTAATTACGTTGAGATTTTTTATAACCCTGTTTTCTAAATAATAATGCCAGCGTACATCCAATAATTATTGTAGAACTACCCAACATGCTAATAGTAGACGTCATAACAACATGTTCTGCATGAAGTGGTTGTATCTCTCCTGTTCCAATAAAGAAATATATAATACCGGAATCTGCACTGAACAGGAATCTAAAAATAAAATTCCAGATAATTAAACAAATGCCCATTACAAGTGCTGCCAATGCAATCTGTTTAGGTGAATTTCGATTTGATTTAATTCGGTTGTAAATCATATATCCGTTGACTGCGCCCAATATAGTAAAATATACTCCTGCTTGTGTAACAAAAAACACCAGTATATTGATTACAGGATCAGATTCTTGTGCACCTGCTTCAAGGGCAGATGAAGAAGTCCATTAATTTAAACCAGTATGCAGTATTATTAACAATATAACGGCAATTCCTCGTATAAAATCAAATGCATAAATTCTTTTCATTTTGAGCCATCCTAGTAATCGATTTCAATTGGATCTGTGATAAATTAAAATGGAATTAATTAAAAAAAATAAAATAGAAATCAAAATTAATTGAAATTAAAAAAAAAAAATTCTATTTAGAAAATTATTAAACCTTTTACTCAGCTTTTAACCTTTCCTTGGCTTTTCTCTCTTTTTTTTTCTTTTTCTCTTTTTGTCGTTTTTCTAAATATTTTTGACGCTTTTTATAATTCTTCTTATCTCTTGGATCGTTTAGCATCAAATCATCAATCTGATCTTGCGTCACATCGGGTGGTTCCACTAATAATTCGGGATTTTCTAACAATTTATTC
>JAUWMK010000055.1 GCA_030613185.1 Promethearchaeum sp. | reverse complement strand
TTATTTGTCATTTTCTCGTCCTATCTAATTTTTAAAATTTTTTATTAACAAAAGAATGCTACAAAACTTTACCCTTTTTACTACATTCTTTAAATTGATTAATCTTATTTTTTTTAAAATTTAAATATATTCATAGCCTTATTTCTTTGGTAGAGTGAAAAAGATGCCAATATTTGCATTTATATATGGTCGACTTTACAGATATCATATATTATATTAAGTCTCGGGAACTTTTTGTTTATTGAGCATTTTTTTGATTCAAATTAAATGGAAATTTGTGGATTTTTGAAAAAATAGTAGAAAAAAAGAAAAAAGAATGTTAATAATAAAAAATTTGCCCAATATAACGTAAATTGGACTGGGAAAAACAATGGTTCAAAGTTTTTTAGGTATTTTTTTAATTTCCAGAGCAAATTTTTTACCCATTTCAAAACCTTTATCTAAATCCTCATCAGTAGGGCCACCTTGAAACTCCAAAGGCTCTAAACAATCCCATTTCAATTTCTCAGTCATTTGATCGAAATGTTTTTGTGCTCCACCCGACCATCCGAAACTACCAAAACGAAAAACTTTTTTGTGCCAAACATGCTTCTTAGCAAGCAAGGATATTAAATCCTCCATTGGGGGGTACATCTTATATTCATAGGTCGGCATACCGAAAATCAGACCTGCAGATTCCCAAGCAGAAGCCAAAATATAGGATTTATCATCTTCAGGAACACGGAAAATTTCAACATGTACACCCTCTGAAGCTATCCCCTTAAGTACCGAACGTAGCATTTTTTCAGTATTGGAATACATTGAGCCCCATATTACAGTTATCTTGGGTTCAGCATAATCGTTCATATAATTTGCATACGCTTTGTATCTATTTACTATTGTTCCAGGATTTCCTCTCCAGACTAAACCATGGGATGGTGCGATAATTTTGATGTCTAATGGACCTAGTGCGTCAATAGCCTTTAGAACGAAGTTTGAAAAAGGTCCGACAATATTTGCATAGTATCTCAAAGATTCATTTTCGTAAAAAAGGTGGTCTTCTTCGCTGTTTTCGTCATCAAAAAGAGAGCCCTTTAATGCACCAAATGAACCAAAGGCATCACAAGGAAATAATGTTCCCGTGCTGTTTTCAAAAGTAGCCATTGTTTCTGGCCAATGCACATTTGGAATGTCGTAAAAAGTCAGAACCTTACCTTGACCTAAATCGAGAGTATCACCCGAACTAACAGCCCTAACATTTTCTGAAATCCCATAAAAGGCTTTAACAAGAGGTTTTCCCTTTTTTGAAGTAATTATCTCTGCTTTTTTGGATAATTCGTTAAACCCTCTTAAATCTCCAGTATGATCAGGTTCTAGGTGATTTACAATAAAGTAATCAACATCCTTGATACTAATTCCAATCGATTTCAATTCATCAATCAAGTTGGACTGGGCTCCGCTCCAATCACGCACTAAATCGATAATTGCAATTTTGTCTCCTACAACTACGAATGAGTTGATGGTGACTCCATTTGGGATTGGCCATAAGCCTTCAAATAGATCGTTTGAAGAGATATTTGCACCAATCCAATAAATTCCATCTGCAATTTTTGTAGCTTTCATTTCATTTCATCTTTTTTAATTATATTATTTAAATTTTGTATTAATCATTATATCATAAAAAATTTTTATAAAGGACGCCGTTCTGGTATTCCTTGCGTCTCTTTTTCACTATCATAAAATTCTTGTGTTAAATAAAGCCCACAATAACAATGACCATATTCGCCTTGATCAGGGATACAATAATCACAAGGACAGATAATATCTTTATCTTCTTCTTTTATTCCATCCCCATCACGACAAGGACAGCAATAATAACCATATCGGTTGTAATTTGAATTTAATCCTTCAATTATTGAATCCAAAAATTCTGTATCACGCGTTAATTTCCAACCGTTTTTTTTTGCAACCATTTCCACGAATTTTCGCGTTTCTTCAATTTTTTTTTCTTTTTTTGGTTTGGACATAATCATTTAATTCTCCTATGTATTCATTTAAAAAATTTCTTCAATTAAAGTCCACAAATTTCTTCCCAATCACTTTTTACAAATCCAACAATGGCTTTCTCATCATTACAGACTAGAAATGGAAATGCAACCCTTTTATTGAATTTTTTTTGGAGATCCTTCTTTAATTTAGATTTTCTCTCGTAATCTATTTTATCAATATAAACATACTTGAATTTAACTTCATTTTCCCTCAGAAAATTCATTCCTCTGCGACAAAAACCACATGTAGAGAGAGCAAATACCTTTAATTCATTTAAGGCATTTTTTCCATTTTCCTCAATAAAATCAATACCTTCGCAATAATCAATCATACTTAGAATCAACCTCGAAAAGATAAAAAAATAATGTTTTGAAATATTATTCAAAATAAGAAAATTCATTATTAAAAATAAGCTGTTATAACCGATTATATCTAAATATAATATTGTTTATCATAATTCGTTCATTTGAAAAGATCACTGAATAAAAATGAAGATTGTAATTATCGGAAATGGAATTGCTGGGCAAACAATTGCGGAAGAAATAAGAAAGCATAATTCAGATTTTGAAATATTTGTCATATCAAAAGAACCCTATCATTATTATACGCGTATTTTTCTCCCAAGTTATATTATTGGAGAAAAATCTTTAGAAAAACTAATTTTACATTCAGATGAATGGTATAAAAATCGCAATATCACAGTTAAACTAAATAAGCAAATTGACCAGATTGATCGAGTAAATAAAAAAATTCATATTCGTGAAGATGATACTTGGTTTAATTATGATAAACTAGTTATTGCAGCAGGTAGTAATGCAAGAAAGCTACCATTTGGAAATTCTGATGTAAATGGAGTATTTACTTTACGAAACATAGCCAATGCAGATGAGATCAGGAAATATATTAAAGATAATAATGTAAAAGACGTACTTATTATGGGAGGTGGGTTATTAGGGATAGAACTTGGCTTCCATTTACGAGAACTTCAATTAAACATTGCAATATGTGAAATTGCACCATATTTGCTCCCTCGACAGTTAGATAGAGGAACATCGAAACTCCTTCAAAAATATCTGGAATCTAAAAATCTAGAAATATTATGTGATGTTGCTGTTGAGAAAATACTGGGAAATGAAAATGAAAAAGTATCTGGAGTTAAATTGAAAAATGGGATGGAAAGAAAATTCGATATGATACTTCAACAAATGGGAATCATTCCCGAAATATCACTAGTTCATAAAAGTGATATTAAAACTGAAAAAGGGATTATCGTTAATGAATATTTACAAACTAATGATCCAGATATTTATGCAGTTGGTGATTGTGTTCAATTTAAAGGAAATATCTGGGGGATTATTCCTGCTAGTAGGGAACAGGCTATATTAGCTGCCCAACACATTTTAGAATTAAATCCTGAGCCCTATAAAGGAACATTCTGGAACACACGTTTAAAAATTGCGGGAATCAAATTAACTTGTTTAGGAACTCCTGAAGAAGATGAGAAAAAAGAAACAACACTTATCGAATCAGTTAATGAAGAAAAATATCTCTGTAGGAAAGTGCGAATTGAAAATAATGAAATAAAAAGCGCTATTCTCTTAGGTCCTGGAAAAGATAATTTTTTCTTGAAAAATTTAGGGAAAAAAGTGGATTTGGATGAAGTAAAAAGAAAAGTTAATGAATAATCACATAATCCATCTATATTTCATCTTTATATAATCCAAGTTTTCTTAAGTAGTTCAAAACGCATAGACATAGTTCTTCCTCAAATTTTAGAAAAATGCCTAAATTTGTTTTTCCTTGTTCAATTTGTTCTTTGAAAACTAAGTAAAATCTATCCAATAATATTTCTGCTTCTTTTTCCAGGTGATCTTTCACCACATTTGGTTTAAAAAAGAAAACTGTAATAAGATCATATTTCGAAATTATATTCATTTCAACATCAAGACCCTCTATGAAAATTCGCTTGATTTGACCAACGTTTTCTTCACCAAACATTGAAAGTGCAGCTATAAAATTAGATATTAAATCGATTTTCAGCGATGGATCGATTTGATAAGAGAAAAGAACATCTCCACCATCTCTACAAATAAAAATTCCAAGCATAAACTTCTTTAACTTCTTTTGTACTAAATTACATTGTTCATCCGTAAGAATTTTGGACTTATGATTGTTTTGAGTATCATTATTGCTTTTTTCTTCGAGTGCATTCATGTTATTCATTTTCTTTTTGTTTTTCCTTATAAACACCAATTCTTGTTAAGTAGCCCAATACGAAAAGGCATATTTCGACATCAAATTTTTGATAAATGCTTAAATTCGTTTTACCTTGCTCAATAGGATCTTTGAAAAGTAAATAGAATTTGTCTAAAATTTTTACCGCTTCTTCTTCAATATGATCTTTAACCATGTTTGGGCGGAAAAACGACACTAAAATAAGATCATACTTCGATACAATATTCATTTCAACATCAAGACCCTCTATGAATATTCGTTTTATTTGACCAACGTTTTCTTCACCAAACATTGAAAGCGCAGCTATAAAATTAGAAATCAAATCAATTTTCAATTTTGAGTCTATTTGGTAGGAAAACAGAATATCCCCTCCTTTTTTGCTAATGAACATCCCCAGTATATATTTCTTCAAAATCTTTTGGATGAAACCATGTTGTTTAGGTGTTAAATTTTTAGGAGTAAATCTATCAAAAAATAAATTTGGATTATTCTCGGTAAAATCGCTCATAATTATTCAAATTTTATTCAATATTTTCTTCTTTCTTAAAGATTTCAATTGCTAATTTTTCAAACATATCGTCTACATTTTCTCCTGTCTTGGCAGAGCATTCGACAAATAGAAATCCATGTTTGATTGCGTAATTTAAACCTTCTTGCCTGGAAACTTTTCGTTCTAAATCGGATTTATTTCCAATAAGCAATGTAGGAACCTTACCTAAGTTCTCTTCCAAATCCGAAACCCATTTATCCAAATGATTAAACGATAAAGGATTGTTGATATCGTAACATATTAAAGCACCTTTCGCATCCTTGAAATAAATCCCCCGAATTTTATCATACATATCCTGACCTGCTGCGTCCCAAACATTCATTCGGGCAGTAAAACGATAGGTTCCCGAAAATAATAAATCTGTGCTTAAATACGAAGTTTTGATTTCTTTTGTGCCGAAATCCACCCCCAAAGTTGTCTTTAGGTCCTTCTTGAAATAATTATCTGTAAACCTAACTTTGATTGCTGTTTTTCCTACTGCGGTATCTCCAATTTCTATTATTTTGAAGGAATAATTACTTCTCAATAATGTTTTTGCTTCGTTAATTGCCCAACTTTCAATTTTTTCTCCTGTAATTAGAGTAGGTGCAATATCACTTATCTCCTTAAGTTTTATAATAAACCCGTTTGCATATGTATCATATTCCATATCTTCTAAAGCTTTTTCATTAAATTTCTCAATTTTACCTGAACAAGGTGCATTTAAAGTTGTTACTCCTTGTTCAGAAGCTATTGCAACAAACGGTAAACCTGCTTTAATCTCATCATCAACTAATAAGCTAATTTCAGTTGGATTATTTAAGAAAGCATATCCGATCTGATCTAAGCCTATTATTTTTTTCTTTAAATTCAGAAAAACATGTTGATTTTTGCTATAATATAATTCATCCGGTAGATCATAACGACCATCTGCTATAGTTACCATTTTTTTTTATTCTCCATATGTTATTATTTTTTTATCATAATATATTTATATCATTTCACTTGAATCCGTTCCATGATGTGATCCCAAAACTCATTATGAAAATCACTTTTTTCATCTTTTAAAATCACTTTTTTCATTTTCACTTTTTCGATTTCTGGGATTTTATTCCCGACTCTAAGAGGTAAATTGTCTCGATTCAGAACATCTCCATCTAATTTCATAAAAATTGCATCAAACGGGCATAATGTTAGACAAACACCACAAAAAACACATTTTAATGGTTCCGGGAAAATTGGAACCCGTTCTTTTCTGGGAACTTTCTTTCCTTTGGGAATTTCTGGTTTGACTAATGCATCTTTTGGGCAAGCTTTTACGCATTGATAACATGATGTGCATTTATTTAGATCAATCATTAATTCTGTTGTGCGATTTAGATATTCAATTTTTGTTTTTCTCACTGATAGAATAGTAGATTCTTCAACTATTGGCCATTTCATTAAATAACAACCTCTTCAAGTTTTTTAAATTCCTTTGCAGCTATATGTTTACGAGGATTGGGTCCAATTTTCTTCAATTCAGCCACATATTCTTTAATATGTTCGGTAAATTCAGCACCTTCACTAGCACTAATATGCCAGAACTGAAAACGCTTTGGATTCATCCCGTATTGTTCCATGAATGAATTGATAACAGAAAATCTTCTTACCGCTTTTTCGTTTCCCTCTAAATAATGGCAATCTCCTAAATGGCAAGCCCCAATTATCACACCATCGGCCCCATTTTTTAAAGCTTCAATTGCATATCTGGGTTCCATGCGTCCCGAACACATTAAACGAATTATTCGAACATCAGCTGGACGTTGCATTCGACTTACGCCTGCTTGATCACTCCCAGTATAAGTACACCAGTTACAAGCAAAACAGACAATATAAGGCTCAAAATCACTATCTTCAACCATTTTTATCACTTAATTTTCTTTAATATAATTCTCCCATGGCTTTAATGCCCTTACTTCACTCAAGATTTGATTACGAGTAAAATGATTCTGAATAATTGCATTTGAAGGGCAACTTGCAACACATACTCCACAACCTTTGCATTTTATTGCATTTATATCTGCAGTATTAGTTGTTTCATCAAAACTTATTGCATCATATGGGCACAGTTGGACACATGATCTACATCCTGAACATATTTCAGGTTGAACCATTGAATAATAAGGTTCAATTTCAACTTCACCGGAAAACATGAAATTATCCGCACTGCTAGCTGCTGCTTTAGCCTGAGCTACAGCGTCAGGAATATCACGAGGTGCTTGGCATGTGCCTGCAATAAAAATTCCTGTTGAGAGAGAATCTACAGGCTTAAGTTTCGGGTGTGCTTCCATGAAAAATCCATCTTCTGAAAATTGAACACCGAAAAATCGACTTACTTCATCTGCATCTTTTCGAGCTTCAATTGCTGTTGATAGAATGAGCATATCAACTTCAATCTCATATTTTTCAGCAAGTAAAGTATCGCTTCCTCGTATAATTAAGGATCCATCATTATTCTCGAAAACATCTCCAATTCTACCCCGAATAAAATTTATTCCATATTCTCTGGCTGCAATTTCATAAAATTCTTCATATCCTTTTCCAAAGGTTCTCATATCTATATAAAATATAAATACTTCCGAATCTGGATATTTTTCTTTAAATTGTCTTGCTTGTTTTATCGCATACATGCAACATACTCGGGAGCAATATTTATGGGTCCCTTCATGAAAATCGCGCGAACCCACACACTGCAAAAATCCTATTCTTTTTGGAGTTTTATGATCTGATGGTTTTATAACTTTACCAAGAGTTGGACCTGTGCTAGAGAGTAAACGTTCCATTTCAATAGCGATTAGCACATTTTTATATTTTTGGTATCCATAGCAATAAAGTGTGGAAGGATCAAAAATATCATTTCCCGTTGCGATTATTATTGATCCGACTTTTAAATCGATGATTTCATCTTCTTGGTTAAAATCTATAGCATTTACTTCACAAGCATCAACACAAAGCTTACATTCAATGCAATTCTTTATATCGATTGTATACTGTGCAGGAATTGCTTGAGGAAATGGAACATAGGCTGCACGCCGATAACCCATATTATAATCAAATTCGTTTGGGACAGTAATAGGACAAACTTCACCACATGTTCCGCATCCTGTGCATATTAAATGGTTTATTCTTCGACTCTTTTTTCTTACTTGAACTTCAAAATTTCCTACATTTAAATCAACATTTTCAATTTCAGAATACGTAAGAAGATTGATATTTGGGTGTCGTCCAACTTCTACCATTTTTGGAGTAGTAATACATGCAGAGCAATCCATTGTAGGAAATGTTTTATCAAGTTGAGCCATGTGACCTCCTATTGTAGGTGTTCGCTCTACTAAATGAACTTTATATTTATTTGCTAGATCCAGTGCAGCAAACATTCCAGTAATCCCTGCTCCAACAATTAATGCTTCTTGTGTTACTTTAACTTTTTGTCTTATTAAGGGTCTATCATTCGATACCTTTGCAACTGCCATTTTGACATGATCTTTTGCAATGTCCATAGCACCTTTATGATCCCTCAAATTTACCCAAGATGCATGTTCGCGAATATTTGCTTGTTCAAAAAAGAATTCATTAAAATTATTTTCGCGCAAGACTCTTCGATATGTTTCCTCATGCATTAGAGGGCTGCAAGCCGCTACAACTACTCGGTCAATTTTTCCCGATTTTAAATCTTCTGCAATTAAATCTTGTCCTGCATTGCTGCACATGAATTTGTAATTTTTTGCTGAAACCACATTGGGAATATGTTTTGCATATTCTGTAATTTCATCCATATCAATAACATCAGCAATATTTTTCCCGCAATGGCAAATATATACTGCAACTCTAGGTTTGGGCTTCTCTAAACTCATAATTTTTTACCCCCTTTTGTTGTTGTCTTTGCTTTTGTTTTAGCTTTTGGTTTTGCTTCTGTTTTTGCATTTGTTTTTATTTTTTGCACTTGATTATCTAAAGGAATGGATTCAATTTTTTTCAGCAACTTATCGAATGGAACGAATGGTGAAATTCCCTTTGGTTCTTCGGGTTTTATCATTCCAAGATCTTCCGGCTCATATCCCATTGCTAAACCTAAAAGTTGGGTAATAAAAATAACCGGAATTCTAAACTCTTCTTCTCCATCATCTAAGAACTTGGAAACTTCAATCTGACCTAAATCGAATTGTAAATGACAAAAAGGACAGCACACTACAATGCAATCCACTCCGACTTTACGAATTTGACGTAATTTTTCTATTGTATATTGAAGACTATTATCTTTAAACCCAGTTCTTAATGAACCACCAGCCCCGCAGCACATTAATTTTTCTTGATAATCAATTGATTGACATCCGATTGTTTCAACAACTTCATCAAAGAATGTTGGATTATCTGGATCTTGTCCAAAAAGTTGTGTGCTTGATGGTTTAAGAATGTGGCAACCATAATGAATAGCTACCCGTAAATTAAGTGTTTTTTTAACTAAGGATTTTAATCTCTCCAATCCAAAATCAAAATAAAGCACATCCATTATTTGGCGCACATTAACGTTCCCATCAAAATGAATATTCTTTTCTGCAAGAATTTTATTAATTCTTTGATTGATATCAGGATTTGATTTCATTTCATGTTCTACTTCATGTAATGTGCCAAAACAGCCGTTACATAGTGTCAATAATTCGGTTGTTTTATTATTTTGGGCGATTGTCAAATTTCGAGCACCTAATGTTAACCAAAGTGCTTTATCAACAGACCTAAACACTCCAGGTGCTGGACAGCATGTAGCTCCATTCATATCTATAAGTTCTATCCCCAGTTTGTCAAAAACAAAGCGGGTTGCGCGCTCGATCATTGGATAACGATTAGGAATAACACATCCTAAATATAAAGAATATTTTAAGTCTGAAAATGGTTTTTCAATCAGTTCTTCCTTTGGGTGCTCCTTTTTTTGCTCTTTAATTTCTGTCATTAATTCTCATCATCTCTTCATTTCAAAGGTTTTTGATTTTATTTCTAAGTGTATTTAATTATTATTTGATTTTTCACTAAGTTGATTTAATATAATCAGTTATCAGTTAATTAGCGATATGGTATACGTGCATTAAATTTGATTTTATCGAGTAAAGTAAAAAGTTCATCTAAAGCTTCAGGGAAACTGTGAACTGTAGGAGGTACTTTTTTCAATTTATGGTATTCTCGTAATTTTGCCCATTTCGAATCCGGCCCTCCCAGAGGAACTGCATGCCCCGTATTGGTTAGATTTTTAATGACATTTTTTAAAGCATCTGGTAAATATCCTTCACGTACTGCCATATTACGTAATTTCAAAATTACATTGGTAACTGGAATGGTTCTAGGGCATCGTTCGTAACAGTTAAAACATGTTGAACAATACCAAATTTCAGGTCCTGATAGAACTGAATGATCCCCTGCCAAGGCTTTTCTCATTATTTTTCTTGTTACTAACGCTGTAAAACTCCCGCTGGGGCAAACAGCGGAGCACATCCCACATTGGATGCAACTACGAATCTTCTTTAGTTCATCATCAACGGAAAGTTCATCTGAGTATTCCGAGCTATATTTTAATAATTTTTGATTTTGTGGCATATTTTCACCAAATTCAGTTAATAATGTTTATTTAATTTTATTGATTTTTCTTTGTATTAAAGCTTCACCTTATTTTAGATAGGATATATCCCAAGAATTATTTATATAATACATCATTTATGGGTACGGATCTCTTTGATATTACAAAAAAGAAGCATCCCGAGATCAACTAAGTCATTTTTCTATAACCACAATGTATTTGTACCTATCAGAAATAGTCTGTCAGAAACATTTAATTAAACTAAAAAGATAAAGATTATACATAAAATGGACTATAATAATTATTCAAACCCCCGTTCTTATCCCTCAAATGAGCCTAAAATTATAGGAACTCCCAAACAAATAACAGTTTTCTGCTATTTCCTACCATATGTTGTTAGTGGAGTGCTTCTAGCTCTTTTAGCTTTTGGTGTTTTTGATTTGATTATAGAAGATCCTACTTCAAAAATTATGATAGGTGTTTTTGCAGGAATTTGGAATTTCAATGTCTTTCTTATAATTATTGGAATACTAATTACAAATTCACCTTGGAAAAAGATTTTAAAAACACCAAACCTGTATGATCCTTCTCAATCATATCCCAATGAAATGGATCAAAGTTCCCAATATCAAGGTCATTCAAATCCCCAATCAAGTGAAATGAATATTAGTAAAAAAGAAATGTTTATGTTTATGTTTATGATGGATTTCATTATTGCTGGGATGCTATTTATTCTATTGGCTATTGGAGTATTTTTAATACTATATGCTGTTGGTGTTTTTGATTTCAGCCCAACAGAATTTATGTTTAAAATTGTGTTGGTTGTTTTTGCAGGAATTTGGAATTTCCTCATATTTCTGGGATTAATTCAAATTATTAGATATACTGGATTGATTAAACTTTCAAGATGTAAATCGAATAAAATAGATAATCATTATAATTAAGAGATTTTCATAAGATTTTTTTTTCATCCTTTCTGTACTCTCTAAATTTTTTATCAAACACATGATCTTTCATTTTTCTTTAACCAAATGATCGATTATGATCGAAATTGCCTAATATTTGGTGAAAAACTATTAAGGAATCAATAATTTATCATAGTCCCATCTAATTCACCTTTACTGGTCCAATTCACCTTCTCAAATTAAATTCTTTTAGATAAATTTATATATAAAAATTTGACTATCAAAATTATTGATAATATTAAAAATTGTTGACAAATGTACCAATTTTTGAAATTTTATGAAAAAATTGATCAAAAAAAAAGTCACAATTAAATTTACTTATTAAAAATTATCAATATAGAGATGATAACAATGGTAGATTTCCAGTTAGATGCAAAAGGATTAAAATGTCCAATGCCAATCTTAAAAGCTAAAAAAGTTATTAAGAAAATGGAATCAGGACAAACATTTGAATTAATTTCAGATGATGGCGGTTCAAAAGCAGATGTCCCACCACTTTTAAATAAAACCGGTTGTACATTGGTTGAAATGAAAGAAGACGGCGGAGTTTTTACATTTTTAATTAAAAAGGATTAAATTTGGTTGATGATCATGAAAATTGGTTTTGCAATAATGACTGAATTTCTAAAGTATCAGCAAATTTATACGCTTCTTAAAATGATTGAAGCTGCTAAAGCAAAAAATCATCAAATTACAGGAATTTTCTTTTTTGGGACAGGTGTTTTAAACATTAAGAAAGGAGCCCATTTAGGAAAGAGCACAAAAAAGATCCCGCTTGAATTAGAGAATTTAAAAGATATTCCAAAATATGCATGCCAAACATGGGCTGATAATTATGGGATTTTCCCAGAGGATATAATACAAGGATCAGAAATTACAGGTTTAGGTGAGCTTTCAAATATCACTAAAGAATCTGATAAAATGATATTCTTTGGAGCACATGCATAAAATAAAAAGGAGACAATGAGAAAAATGGATTCAGTTTTAGTATTGTGTAATCGAGGTCCTTTTGGGAGTAATTCAGCATATGAAGCTATCCGATTAGGTTCTGGATTTATGGGTTTAGGCGAAGAAATAGATTGTAAAATTTTGTTTTATGGTGATGCAGTTCTTTCTGTAAAAAAGAATTTAAATTCCGGTAAGATTGGAATGGATTCATATGAAGAAGGAATGGAAATGGCAGATTTAAGTGAATTACCAATAATTGTGATTGAAGAAGATTTAATTGCAAGGGGCATGACAACTGCTGATATATTTGAATTCGAAGATGTTCCTATTCAAGTGATTAAAGAAATTCATTTAGGGGAGATAATGGTCCAATTTGATGCGGTATTTCAAATGTAGGTGGAAAAAACATGGCAAAAAATTTGATATTATTCGGACATAGTGGTTTCGATTTAAGTAATTACCAGAGTTTAACAAAAATAGCATATAATTCTACTGATTGTGTTGTTGTTTTGATGGAAGATGGTGTGAATGGTTTAACAAAATCTTCTGAACCTTACAACGATATTCTTGAAAAAAATATTCCGCTATATTGTGTTGTTGAAGATTTGGAAGCACGTGGTTTTGAAAAATCACAATTAAAGTCGGATATAAATCAATTAACTTATTTAGAATTAATAGATTTGATTGAAACATCGAATCGAGTTATTTCGTTATTGTAATTTTTTTTTTTGATATTCGATATGTAAAATTAAGTAAAAAACAGAAATAAACAAAAATAAAAAATAAAAAGTGAAAAAATAATGCCAAAACAAATGAACTTTATTGTATCGAAAAATTCCTTTGAGGAATTTGGAATGATGGTGATATTAGGCACAACAGGTGCCGCGATGGAAACACAAATGAACTTCTTCTTTACATTCTGGGGTATTTTTCAATTAAAGAAGGGTTACAAGCCTGGAGTTGCAGGAATGCCTTTTCCTTTTAAGAAATTGGGTGGTGCCATGTTTAGGAAGATGTTGAAAGGATTTGGATATGATGACATGTGGGAAATGGTTAAAGACGGAGTGGAAGAAGGAAAAATCAAACTTTATCCATGTAGTATGACCATGGACTTAATGAGAGTCAAGAAAAAACAATTACGTGAAATCTGTGAAGAGCCTGTTGGTGCTGCCGCTTTCTTAGAAATGTGCGATAATGCAGATGCAGTAATTTCATTGTAGTTTTTTATCCAAAATTTTTTTTTAATTTATATAAAATTGATTCAACTTAAGCTAAAAAGGATGTTTTACTATGGGAAAAAAAGAAAATCCGAATAATAAATCGAATGCTCATAAGAAAGTACATTTAGATAAAATTGACAAGAAAATTCTGACTTACATCCAAGATGATGGAAAGGCTTCATTACGGACTATTTCTAAAGTTACAGGTTCGAGTTTATCAACTGTTAAAAATCATTTAGATAGGCTAAATAAAATTGAAGTTATTAAACGCACAATTGCAGTTATCGATTGTTGCAAAATTGGATATACAGAAATGATTTTAATATCGATTCGAGTAAATTCTTCAGTAGGAATTCAAGAAATTCTAGATGATCTTGAAGAAATTGAACAAATTAATTCTATTTACCATGTATCTGGAAATTATCCAATTTTTTGTTTTGCTAAATGCGTTGAGAAGGAAGATCAAATAAGTTTATTAGAAAATATTAAAAAAATCAAAGGAATTGAAGAGGTTGTTACCCAGATAGTTCTTAAAAGAATCAAGGAAGACATGCGCGTAAAAATCCCCGAATAAATTCAAGAATAAGAAGGAAAAAAAATGACAATTAATGATTTTCTAAATGAAAAAAAAAAATATGTTGAATTAAGTGATTTTGATTCTCATTTTTTCGATGATATTGCAAATAGGAGTAAAATTTTAACATGTATTCAATGTGGGACATGTACTGCGAGTTGTGAATCGGGAAGATGGACTGCTCTAAAAACCAGAATAATAATTAGGAAACTAATACTCGGGGACCTTTCCGTATTGAAAGATCCTGACATCTGGCTTTGTACGACATGCTATAATTGCTATGAGCGTTGCCCGCGTGATGTTAAACCAACTGACGTTATTATAGATCTTAGAAATTATGCTTCCAAATTAGGAAACATCCATCCAGTTCACAGGAAAGTTGTGGATTTTCTAAAAGCTACAGGACATGCTGTTCCAATTAATGATAAAATTAAACAAATGCGGAAAGAATTGGATATGGAAGAAATTCCACCAACATTGTACAAATTTAAAGATGAAGAAAATAGTGAATTAACAAAATATGCAAAGGAATTATTCAACCTCGTTCCACCTAAGGATGAAAAGGAAGAGGTAAAAGATAAAGGAAAGAAGGTTTAACAAAATGGTACAAGAGAAGAAATATGCATTTTATCTAGGATGTATAATGCCTAATAGATATCCAGCCATTGAAAAATCAACCCGCTATGTTATGGAAAAAATCGGATATGAATTATTGGATATGGAACGAGCAGGATGTTGTCCAGCTCCTGGAGTTTTACGATCTTTTGATAAGGAAGATTGGATGGTAGCAGCTGCACGGAATATTTGTATTGCTGAAAAGATGGATGTGGATTTACTTACTGTCTGTAATGGCTGTTTCGGCACATTGCAAGAGGTTAACACACAATTACATGAAAATGAAGAATTACGTGAGAGAGTAAATCTAAAATTAAAATTACTTGGAGATTATGAATTTAAAGGAACAATAGAAGTCAAACATGTTGCAGCATTATTATCAATTGACATTGGTCCCACAGAAATTCAAGAACATTTGGTTAGAAGGGTAAATGCAACAACTGCAATTCACTATGGTTGCCATTTTCTAAAACCTAGCCAAGTTAGACAAATTGACAGTCCAGAGGATCCTACTATTTTAGAAGATTTTGTGGAAGCATTAGGTATTAAATCATTAAATTTTAAACAGAAATATACATGTTGTGGGGCAGGAGGCGGAATAAAAGCTGCCTACGCAGATACAAGCATGACAATCTTATCCGAAAAGATGAAACATATTTCAGATGTAAACCCAGATTTTATTTTAGATGTGTGCCCATTCTGCCATTTACAATTTGAATCAGGTCAAGATTGGCTCAAAAAGAACCATGATATAAATTATGATATTCCAGTATTTCATCTCTCTCAAATCACAGCATATTGTATGGGTATGGAGGAGAGATATATGGGTTTACAATATCAAAATAACGGAAAAAAATATGAATTAATTCCAATCGAGGTGCAAACAAATGACTAATTCATCAAATGCAAACAGTGTTGCAGATACAGATCAAAAATCCGAATTAAAGGAAAAAGAAGAACCTCGGATTGGTGTTTTTGTGTGCCATTGTGGGCATAACATTGCAGATACAGTTGATGTTGAGAAAACAATTGAAGAGATTAAGGGTTTAGACAATGTTGTAGAAGCTCAGCATTATATGTTTATGTGTTCTAAACAAGGAATTGAAATGGTAAAAAATAGCATCAAAGAGAAAGGTGTCAACCGTACTGTTGTTGCTTCCTGCAGTGTAAGCCAGCACGGGCCTACATTTGCCAAAGCCATCGAAGAGGAAGGACTTAACAAGCATTTACATTTTCAAGCCAATATACGTGAAGGATGCTCATGGGTAACCTCTAAAAAAAAGAGACCTGAGGCAACTCAAAAAGCGATAAAGTTAGTTTCTGGGGCAATAAATCGTGCTCGTAAATTGGAAGAAGTTGAAACGAAACAAATTGCAACTACAAAAGCTGCATTAGTTATCGGAGGAGGGATTGCTGGTTTAAGAGCTACTATGGATCTAGCTAATCTTGGCATTCCAGTTTATTTAGTAGAAAGAGAATCGAGTATTGGAGGACATATGACTCAGCTTTATAAAACTTTTCCAACAAACGAATGCCCACAATGTTCAATTTCTCCTTTAACTAATGGAGTGGCAAGCCATAAAAACGTTACTTTAATGACATACAGCACAGTGAAAGCTGTCGAGGGCTCATTAGGAAATTTTGAAATAAAAATTCAAACAAAACCCAGATATGTTCACGATAATTGTACATCATGTGGAGAATGTTCTGCAAATTGTCCCGTTGAAGTTCCTAGCGAATGGGATAGTGGAATGAGTATGCGAAAAGCAATTTATAAACTATATCCTCAAGCCATCCCTTCTACATATGTTAGGGATAAAAAAGTATGCATTGAATGTCAAACATGTGTTAACTTGTGCCCTGTGGGGGCAGTAGATTTCTCAATGAAGAAAAAAATGACCACCATTAAAGTTGGCTCAATAGTAGTAGCAACTGGATATGATGAATATGATCCTTCCGAAATTGAACCTTATCATTATGGCCAACCTGGTTATGAAGATATCATTACTCAATTGCAGTTTGAAAGGATGTTAAATCCAGTTTCCTTAACCGGTTCACATATTTTACGCCCATCTGATGGGAGAGTTCCAAAAAGGGTTGTTATGATACAATGCGTTGGTTCGCGTAATGAACAAGTAGGAAACGAATATTGTACGGGAGTCTGTTGTATGTTCGGGAATAAGAACGCCCAAATGATTAAAGAAATCAATCCGAATATTGATGTAATCATGTGTTACATAGATATGAGAACGCCTGGGATTTATTATGAAGAATTTTATAAAAAATCTCAAGAGAAGGGAATAAAATTCATCCGAGGTAGACCATCAGAAATTGAAAAAGATCCAATTACGGGTGAACTAAGTGTTATTGTTGAAGATACGTTGTCGTTAACACCAATGGAGATAAAAACTGATATGATAGTTCTTTCTGCAGCTATGGTTCCACCTAAAGGAATCGGCCCACTTGGTTCAAAACTTCAAATTTTGCGTATGAAGGAAGGATTTTTCAAAGAATTTCATATAAAAATGAACCCTACTAAATCATCAAAAGATGGAATATTTTTAGCGGGTGCTATTCAAGGACCAAAAGATATTACTCAATCTGTGGCTCAAGCTGGTAGTGCTGCGGCTCTTGCAGCTGCACCTTTGGTAAGAGGATACATCGAGAAAGAGATGATCATTCCACTCATTGAACATTCCAA